>CAZDRR010000005.1:0-24642 GCA_964507955.1 uncultured Candidatus Saccharibacteria bacterium
GCGGCTTTAGCACTTAATAGACCCCTTACATTTTCGATTACAACAATTTTTGGTTCTAGTTCGGTAATGGCTCGAAGAAACTCAAACCAAAGATTAGATCGAGTTCCTTCAGTCAGACCTTTTCGTAGCCCTGCGGTCGAAACGTCTTGGCACGGGAAACCGCCCGTAAGAATATCGACGGGTTCGATCTCGGCGAAATTGACTTTAGAAACGTCGTGGTAGTTCGGGACTCCGGGAAAGTTTGCCGCGAGAACTGCTGACGGGGCTTTCTCCCACTCACAATGCCAAACAACTTCAGCGTCAAAGACCTTAGCGACCGCTAGGTCGAGTCCGCCATAACCGCTAAAAAGGCTACCTATCTTCACTCTCAAGCCCTTCGATAATTGCTCGACGAATCTCTGCGCCAAGCTCGTAGGGAATCATAGAGCGAGTCTTTGAGCCTTTTAGACCTTGAGTTCCCGTTCTCGATCCGCGCGGGGCGGCAACGTGGCAGTCCGAACCCGGACGGCAAATCGGCTTCTCCGCCCAGCCGCCTTTTACCACGCCCCAAAGGTCAGTCGGTTTTTGGCGGTCGTCGCCGTATTGGCAATAGGTTACGGTTCGTCGCGGCAAGTCAGCGACTACAGGGAGTTTACGGAGCATACCGCGCGGATTCTCAATTAGATAACCGCGTTTAGGTTGAAGCCCAAAGATTAGTTCTTTGATCTTTGCTACTAGAAGTTGGTTGTATTCGGCTTCGGGAGTTTTCGGCGTTGGGTTATCGCCGCCGTTAGCCCAATGGTGTCCGATTGAAGCGACGCTGAAAGCAGTACAGGGCGGAGAAGCCCAAATAAAGTCTGGTTGCCCGTATTTCTCTAATAGCCCTTCGACGGTCAAGTCCATTACGTTTACGGTTTCGGTTACGTCGAAGTATGGATCAAGTTCGAAAGTTATTACGGTATCGCCAGCGTCCGCAAAGGCGCGAGTCGAGCTACCCGTTCCAGCGAAGAAATCAAAAATTAGCATTAGTCCCCTTTCAGACCGAAGCAACTTTATACCAAAGAACTAGGAATCCCCATAGTTCGATTGAAGAAATTATCTAAATAAAACCAACGCCCGTTACGAAGATCGTAATAAGGGCTTTCCTGCGGGTTCTGCCCGGTCGAAAGTTTCCAACCATTTTCGCGAGCTACTTCAGCGAACGACGAATCAGACTCGATAAGACTATTCAAAGCCGAGCAAAGAACCACAATGTTAGAAGGAACGTCGCGCTCGCGGCTACCACCCATACCCCGATTAGCCCTATGGTTAGGGACTGCGGTTTCGGTATCGCCACAATGGACGCAACCGCCGTCGCGGTCAAGAAACTTCTGAAATTGTTTTTTAGTCATTAGCAAGAAAATAATCCAATAGGTCGGGGTTGTCTTTGAGCATAAGCATTACGGGTTCTTCGTAAAGCCCAATAAAGTAATGCTCCCACTCTTCGAACGTAGTTCCTTTGCCCGGTTGATAAGAGCCGCCGAAAGTAACCTTGATAGCGTGAAGAAGCTCGTGGAATAGCGTAACGCGTTTCATAGACGGGGCTTGCTCAAGATCGAGGACGATAGTGTTATTCGCCGCGCTCGTAAAACCGAAATGGTCATTACTGACCGAGTGTTTACGTTTCTGCTCGGTTATCTCCCAAACTTGAGTGCCGATCTTCACCGACTTAGGTAATTTCATTAGCGTAAAACTTTCAGTTCGGTTTCTAATTGGCGGGCGATAGTTTGAGTCGATAACTGAGCTAACTCTAACTGTTTTAGTTTGAGTTTGATTCGGTTGTATTCGGCTTTCGCTAAATCTGCCGCTAGTCGCGCTTCTGAAGCCTTTAGGCGACTGACTGCGGTTCGATCCGCAACCGTCCCCTGCGAGTCTAGAAACGCCAACTGAAGAGTTCGCTCGTAGTCGTTCTCGCAGTCCGCTAACTTACACTCAGCGTCATAAAGAGCGGAAACGCCTTTAGCCGCTTCAGTTTGTATGCGGTAAAGTTCCGCGATTATCTGGGTCGGCGTAGTGTCCATTATTTAGTCTTTCTGCCCGGTCAAAGATTGACCAGCGTAGGGCTTCGGCTAAGTTGTATTGCCTATTCTGATAGAGCTCAGAGTGAAGTTCTTTGAGCTCTACCAGAGAAGCGAGCAGAATCCTATGGTCGGTTAAGGTCATTTCCATAGGCTTTTACTTTCTCAAGAATAGCGGGACTTGCTTTAGCGGCTTGAGCGGCTACATAAAGTTTACGCAATCCGTCGAGATTGTAACTGAGAGCTAAAGCGTCGGCTTCAGCGACCCAATCCCTAGCGGGTTTTGACGCTTCATAACTGAAAGAGTCCGGGTCTGGTTCGTCGGTTGGTAGGCAGAGAAGTTGTAGCAGGAACGTTCTCATAGCGACGCTCATAGCCTTAGCGGTTGCTTTATCGCCTGAGTCGAACGCTTCGGCGGCGACTAGCCCAGAGATAGGTTCTCCGTTGTCGCTACCGAAAACCGAAAACATTACTTCGACGTAGGCGGCGTTCATTTGCGAACCCTTAGCCGTAGTCAGAGTTTCGTGCTTCACCGATTGAACTGCTGGGACTATGAACCCGCCCGCTTTACGCAACGCTGGACCGACGGCGTTCATAACCGAGTCGATACCGCGAAACGAAAAGCCCTGCGCCTGATTCTTGTCTTTCTTTGCTAGACCTTGAACTTCGTTCATTACCGCTAGCACCACTTCTTGAGCTGAAGCCATTTTACTTATTTCCTATTCTTCTTAGAGTTTGTAATTCTGACTCGATCCGAATAGAAGCGTGAAGTAAGACCTTCGACTTCTACCCAGAAAGCGTCTGGGTTGTCGGCTACGAAACCGACGGCGACAACAATACCGAAAACCCAAGTTTCGGGGTGTTGCCCGGATTCGATAGCAATAAAAACTTGCTCTCCTAACCTGACCATTAGCCGAGCTTCATTGAGTCAAGACCCACCGCTTTAGCGGCGTAGTAAGTGATTATTGCGATAGAACCTTCAGCAGTCTTTACTTTTACCTGCTTTTCGGTTTCGGTTTCGTGGATTTCTACGATCACTCCGACGACACCGCCAGCCTTGATAGTTTCTCCGACGACCATTATTTCTTCTTCTTCTCGATTGTTTCAGCGATTAGTTTGAAGATTTCGCTCGACTTAGTGGAGAGAATAAATAGTCCCTTTACCGATTCGAGTAGGTGGTCGATCGCTTTTCGGTGCTTTCCCAGAGTGAGAATTATCGAGAGTAGAAGTCCAGCAGTAATAACCTGCCCGACCGCGAGTATTGCGATTACGGTTTCCATTATTTCCCTTTCTTTACTGTTAGATACGGAGTTCCGCCATTGCGAGAACTACGGGTTGCTACAACGTAACGGTCTGAGCCTACTTCAATTACGGCGGTTTTAGCCGAACCCATTTGCTCTAAAGTTCGGGACTTCAACTCGTTTAGTTTGTAGGTCAGAGCGTCAATTTCCGCCGAAGTGTTTTGAAGGTCGATACCGAGTTGCTGACTTATCTCTTCTTCTCGATCTTCTATTTCGGGGTGGAGAGCTTTAGCGGTTTCGTAGGTATTTGCCGCGCCGTCCCAATCTGGGGCGACCTGTAGGTCTAGGGCTTTGCGGAACTCTTTAGCCGCGTCAAGCATTACTTCGAACTCGAACTGATCGAACTCAATTTCGTAGGTTTCGAAACGTGAGTCGATAAGACCGACTAGGACTGCTTTCTTTAGACCGAGAACTCCGAGATACCACATAATTTGCGCCCGATAGTTAGCAGGGACTTCTCCGCCCCAATAGCGACCTGAGAACTTGACTTCGATTAGACCTAGTTCGCCGTTCTCGTCTACGAATAGAGCGTCCGGGTTAGCCCTAGCCCACAATTCGAAAACACTTGCCCAAGTTCCCGTCCGATAGAACGTCCAATCTGGTTTCGACTGAGCAAAGAAATCAAGAATTGGTTGCTCAAAGTGAGTTCCCAGAGCCATAGCGGTAGAAACGGGAATCTCATTAGGAATCGCCCCTATTGCTTTGTAATAGCGGGTTACTGCTGACTCCCACTCATTGACCCCGATAATCGAACCAATAGTCGATCCCGTAATAATGCCCTGCTCTTCGCGAAGCTTATGCCACTCTTCAGATCCAGACTCAAAAACCCCTAAACAGGTCGCGTCGGTAATCTGATCGTGATTTGTAATAGTTTTCATAAAATACCCTTTCAGCGGTGATTTGTCCGCTAGGGTAAAAACTACTATGAGCCACAGACAATCGAAACTCTATGCCGAGCTAATGTTATCTATCCGTAATAATGAAGAACCTACGCCCTGCTACGAACGCTATTGGCTCTATTTCCCTGAAGGCGACGAACGGCTCATACGATCGGCAACGAAAGAAGCTAAAGAAGTCTGTAAGACTTGCCCGGTCATACAGAAATGCCTTGATTACGCTATTTCGGCTAATGAGCCAGAAGGAGTTTGGGGCGGGCTTACAGTCCGCGAGCGCGAATCACTTATCGCCGCGAAGAAGCAATCGCGCCTGAATAGTGAGAAGTTTGACGATTAGCCAAGAAAGCAAAGCTACTCTTCTTCGTCTAGGTCGCCGTAATCTGCCCAATCGAACTCGTCCATTTCTGCGATTTCTAGAGCGTCCTTGATTTGCTCATTATCTTCGGCTTGCTGAGCGACTACGGCTCGGAAAGTCTTTTCGATATCTTCTAGAGTCCAATGGGCTTTCCAGATAAGGATTACGCCTAGAACGGTGATAATCGTTCCTAGAACCGTCCCTACGGCGATCATACCGCCCCAGAACCAACCAACAGGAGTCGGGGCAGAGATTCCCGCACCCGTCAAGAAGAACGCCATAAATACGCCCACGATACGAATTACGATCGAGCGAATAATTTTCTTGTTGTTATCCATTTAGTGCCTTCTCCTGCTCCGCAATTCGGCGGCTAATGTAAGTGTGAGCGTCCCAGACTTTGCCAACTGCGCCGCCTTTAGAAGTATTCGAGAGCGTGAAGTGTAGGTGAATCCCTGAGCTTGCTGACCCGGTCGTTCCTGCTCCGCCCATAGAGTCCCCCGCCTTGACGTGAGTTCCGACCTTGAGCGGCGACTGAGTATTTAGGTGGCAGTACATAAAGAAAAGACTCGTAGGGGTGCGGTCTTTGCCCCAAGGACAGTTAGGGACTTTGAGTTCGACAACCCAGCCGAGAATATCTGACCAATAATTAGCCGAAACTACTCCGTCATTAACCGCAGGTAGCGGAGTGTTTTTACCGAACGGGTAAATCTTCTTCTTGGTTTTCGGATCGAGTCCGTTGTAGTCACAACCCCTATGCGGGCGACCCGTAAGTTTTTTACGTTCTGGGCTTAGTGAGCCGAACTCGTCAAAGACTACAGGAAACGGTAGTTGCCACATTTCAGATACCTAATACTTTCGATAGAGCGATTCCGATAAGACCAGAGAGAGAAGCGATACCTAGAATCGCCCAGCGGAACTGCTCAAGAACCCGGATTCGCTTTTCGTGATCGAGAACGTTGCGCTCAGTCCAAGTAATGTGATTAGGTAGCCGTTCGTTCAAGATCGTTACTTCTCGAATTAGCTCTTGCGCCCACATAGGGACTTGTTCTTCCACGCGCGATTCTCTCTCGTATCAGGCGTAGGAGTTTAACTAATTTAGGCTTTTGGTTGAAGCCGCTCTTGCGGGTGATTGTCCGGGTTATCTCCGACAATCGGCGCAGTCGGATCGGTGAACGAAGTAACTAGGACTTGAAAGAACTCTAGTGCTTGAGCTTCGTTAGCCCACGCCGTTCCGTCTGGCCAAGTAGGCTGAGATAGAAAAGGAACGTCGTTCACTCCGTCAAAACCTAGAAGGACTCCATTTTTAAACTCTGCTCTGTAAGACATTTTTACCTATCCGTAGTAAATAACACTTGCGCCATAAGAACTAGACCAGTTATTACCAGCCTGTGGGTTCGTGCGACTTGTCCAAGTCGTTCCGTCTGGCGACGACCAAAGCAAACCAGAGCCAGCCATAACAGACCAGATACCATTACCGTATGCCGCACCTGCTAGGAAACTATTTACGTTGTTCGGGGTTTGGCTAGTCCAAGTCGTTCCGTCTGAAGATGTATAAAGAACGCCGCTATTTACCATAGTCAAGAAAATACCACCCGCAAAAACTACTCGACTTAGGTTGAAATTGTTTGTTCCTGCTGAAGCTCTTTTAGTCCAAGTAATGCCGTCCGTTGAGCTTGAGATACCGTTAGATCCCGTCATAACAAAAACGCCATTGCCAAAAGTAACGGCGTAAGCAGTAGTAAGTCCTGTAGATACGTTTGTATATGTAAGACCGACCGGGTTCTTTTCGCTCGTTCCAGCGGCATACCAAACGTTACCGTTTCGAACTACAACCCAAGTATTATTTCCATAAGCTAGCCCCGTATAGTTTAGAAGTGAAGCACCGCTATCATACATAAACGAACCAGAGCCGAAACCATAGTCGCCCCATTGTTGAAACTCGCCATTTAGATAATCTGATCCGCGATAAGTATTATTTACGCCCAATGCTTGCCATTGACCAAGTTTGAAAGATGTTCCAGCAACAGGGTCAGCAATGCCATAAATCGTTGAACTACCCATATTTACATAAGTGGAATTTTTTTTGATTACACCATAACTAGAACCAAAACCAGCATTACTGCGTAGAGTCCAAGTAATGCCGTCAGTTGAAGTCGAATAACTGGTCGAGCTAATAGACGCGCCACCCATCACAAATAATGGTGTCGAAGTAACGTTACCTGTGCTTGTTTTCTGATACTTAGCAAAAGTAGCAATACTAGATTTTGCCGTAGAAGATACTGCCACGATTTAGCCCTTAAGCGATTTCTGAACCGAAAGCCGAGAAGGTTAGGTTAGCGTTACCCGCATAAACAGTTAGAACGTCCGAAGCGTCGATCGTAAGACCTAGAGTTAGGTTAGTTGAATCGTTAGCCGCAATAGCAACGTCATAAGCGATATAGTGCGAAGAAGCAAGAGCCGCACCGTCCGGGCGAATAGCAATACGGAAAGTCGTAGCAGTTGCGCCACGATTAGCGACGATAAGAGTAGAAATTACAGTCTGCTTACCTGAGCCAACAGTATAGATATCGGTAGCGGTAGTTGCGCTAGGTGCGTTCTGAGCTAGAACTTTATAAGAAGTAGTTGCCATTTATTTATGCTCCCATTAGAAGAAAATCGTCGAATCCGCTACCGCCGCCGACCGAAACCCAAGCAGTTCCGTCGTAAACAGAAACGGTTTTAGCGTCCACTAGATAGGACATCATACCCGCCGAAACCGCCGTCCCAATAACAGAACTGCGAGCCGCCGACGAAGCGAAAACCATAACGGTTTGATCCATTAGGTAGCCCTGAACGTTTACGGCAGTTAGAACTTCTCCTGCGGTAAATGTTTTACGACCTAGACCAGCCATTATGCTCCTTAGAATCCTAGAACGTTGGTATCACTATCAAGCATACCAAAGACGGGGTCGTCCAAAATTAGGTAGGTTAGATCGACGGTCGCCAAGCCGAGATTTACTATGTGGTTTCCTACGGTATCGACTGAGTGATTCATACGGATAATTTCCGCGTATTTCACAATGGCGGGCGGCAGGTTCGACGGTAAGAACGTTACTTTTACGACTGAGCCGAGCTCAAGATTCAGAATATCGTTCTGTTGGGTGAGAGTAAGACTATTTAGGCGAACGTTTAGCGAATCAAAACGATACTTTGGTTGCGAGTATTTAGAAGCAAGATAAAGAGCAGTATCGGTTAGTTGCGTATCGTCATTGAGTAGCAAGTCGTTAATAGTCAGATTGTAGATACCGTAAGCGTTCTGGGAATCGGTATCGTTTGCGACTACCTGAGTATTAGTAATAACCGAAGATAGGGCAATTTCGTTAGCCAAATCTTCAGAACCATACATAACTAGCAAATCCTGATAAGGGATTCCTGACCCGGTATTAGAAAGTTCGACTAGACCGACCGAACTAGGGGCAACAGTTCGATCTTGGAACGTAGCTTTACCGTCCTTAGCGATAAAGAATCGACCAAGCTCAGACTGTTCGACTTTCTGAAGATAACCAAGAACGTTAGTATCGGCGGCGATTACGTCCGCACCTAGATAAGCCGAACCTGTATCTATGCTTCGGTTATCTGGCGACCAACCGACGCTCGGATCGTCGAGAATAGCGTTCACTCTTGCGCCTGAGTATTGAGCGGTAGCAGTTCCCGCCGCTAGAGTCTGGTTTGAGAGATCAGCAAACCCGTCCGAAGTTACGAAACTTGCTATTGCGTCGCCGTTCGCCTGATAAGTGAGATTCCAGTCGTCTACCGAGCCGAAATACTGAATAATTCCGTTAGTTGAGATTCGAACTTGGCGTTTAGGGATAATGTTCCCGTAATAAGGCGACGCTTCATAGGTTGGGTCGTAGTAGCGGCTTCGGTTATTCAGCTCGACTACGGCTTCTCCAGAAGAAAAGGTAGCAATATCGTTCGCTTTACCGCGAGTTATTTGGATACTAGTAACGTCGTCCGTTATGTCGATAAAGATAGTCCCACCGAGAACCCAATCTGAGTTATCTAACTGACCCGCGACCGGGTCGTCAAGAACTAGAAATGGACCACCAGCACCGCGAAGGTCGAAACCGATTTCTACTAATTCAGTAGGCATTAGATCACCGCGTTAGAACGGTTGTATTTGTTTAGTTCTGCTTGAATCGCCTGACCTACGGCTTTACCGTTCGTTCCCAAACCTGCGGTTACGTTGATAGTGATAGTCGTCGCGCCTTGACCGCCCGTAGCCTGTAGATATTTGTTCGCAAGTGAACGACTCACGTTGCTATTAGCCCCAGCGATTCCTACGTTTCCAGCGGCAATATCGGCAAGACTTAGAGTGATTCGGTCTACTTCTTGCGACGGGACTTTTAGGTCTGCGATCATTGAGTTAAAGGTTTTGCTAAAAGCGTCCGCGAGTGCAGTTGCCGCGTCCACTAGGGCTTGCTCTTGGCTCATAAGACCCGCTACTAGCCCGCCAGCGACTTCTACGCCGTTGTTATACATAACTAGCGCAGTATCTTCAGCAATGGCTTCTCCTGCCTTCTGAAGCTCGCTGAATAGGTTATTTAGTTCGCTTACAGTTCCCGTTCCGCCCTTGATGATTTCGGCGGCGGTCGCTGATCCTGCTTCGAGTCCAGAATCGACGATTTGCTTATAAAGGTTCTTATCTAGACCGAGTTCGCGCAGTTGCTTCAGTTGGAGAGCGAACTTCTTAGTCTTTTCGACGACGTTAGCGAAGTTGCTAGTCAGATTCCCGGTTTCTTGGTTAATCAGATCGGTAATGTTTGCGAATCCTGCGACCGCGTTCTTTACGTCCCCGATAAGGGTTTCGGCAAGGCTTCTCTTTGAAGCAAGTTCGTCGCGTTGCTGGGCTATAGCGGTAAGAGCTTTGCGTTCGGTCGCTACATAATCGAGAAGGTTCTTACCTGCTCGACCAATGATTGTTTTATCTGCTATTCCCTTAGCGATTGAGTCAGCAATAGCGTTGAAACTATCGACGGTAGATTGCTCGAACTTACCAATTTCTCGATTTACTTCTAGAAGCGGTTTAACTCCGTCGGCAAGCCCCATAAGTTCGTTAGAGAAGTTAGTGAGTGCTTCGGTTTCGGCGGCTAGTGCGTCGGCGGCTTCTTTAGCGGCTTTAGCGGCGGCTTCTGAAGCGGCTTTAGCGTTCTTAGTTGCGTCGGTAAGAGAATCTAGTTTCTTTACTGTGGGCGGAACGGGAGTCGTAAGTTTGCTGAAGTCGAAACCTTTGTAGTCGCCTAATGACTTAGCGGCTTCTGCTTGTTTCTTATAAATGTTGTCTACGAAAATGTTGTAGCGGGTGAAGAAGTTTCCCTTTTTAGATAGGGCGTTCCATTGACCCGTAAAGAACTTTGCGAGAGTATCGCCAGCGTCGGCGGCGGTAAAAGCGATTTCTGCGAAACCGATAGCGACTGCGTTAGCGAGATCGAGAATACTTGATAGCGCACCCTTGCCAGTAACGCCCTTGAATAGCACGTCGAACGCCTTGATTGCTTCACCGATAGAAACCGTTAGGTTTGAGAACGAAGTGGAGAACTCTGCGCTCGATAGGTAATCAGCGAAATTACTAACGTATGGCAGAAGGATTCGACCAATAGATTCGCTAGCTTCGTCGGCGGCTACTTTTAGACGCTGAAACGGGTCTTGTTCTGCCGCAATTTTAGCGGCGTTCTTAGTTTTGCTACTGAGAGCGTCGATCCAGTTGCCCGCACCTTTGATTTCTGGGACTAGGCGGTTTAGAGAAGTTAGTTGCCCGGACTGAGCTTTAGCGATTGCGTTAGTTGCGGTTTCTAGACTTACGCCCTTATAAGCCGATAGGTCAGTTGCTAGGGCTAGAAGGCTTTGAGCTTTGCTCACGTCGCCCGTTACTGCCGCAAGTTTGCCGAGAGCAGGTCTGAGCTGATCGTCGGCAATAGCGACGGTTCGAGATAGTGAGTTTATGAACTGTTCGTTAGCGGCGAGCGTTGCGTCCGTTGCGTTAGTCGTATTTTTGAGCGTATTAGCAAGAAGAGCGATTGACTTATTATCAGCAACGGCGGCTTGCGCCATACTCTTCAGACCATTTACTGCGGCATTTAGACCAAGACCGATACCTAGAGCACCGATAGCCCCTTTAATGCTCTTAGAAAGCCCAGCAAAGCTATTTTGAGCCTGTTTTACGCCCTTTGGATCGAACTTAGCGACAATAGGGACAATGACTGCCATTAAAAGATTCTCCTAGACGCTATTTCTGAGTATCGGTCTAAGACCATTCTAACTTCTGCTTGGACGGCGGGTAGGGCGCGCATAGCCGCTGGCCAGACATAGCGAGAAGGTTGCCCGCCAAGACCGCGCACGAAAACTTCTCCCTGCGGGATTCGTCCACGTTGAGCAGTATCGACGATAGCGACGGCGGGCGAATTGGCTTGAACCCGGACTAGCGAAGTAATATTTGCTTTTCTCGATCCGCTTGAGCGGAAAGCGATAGTTACCGATTTAGGCGGAACTACTTGTCCCTTGTAATTGACTGAGTTATTCCACGAAGTTCGCCCGTTATGGTTCATACCACGACGCGGGGCAGAACTAGGGATAGCGTTCACGATAGCCGCTTGGACGGGTTTAGCGGCTAACTTTGCTTCTTTCTGAAGTTGGCGAGTGAGCGTAGGTTCGATAGAAGCTAGACGACGGTTTAGATCGCGAATATTGGAATAAACAACGTCGGACATTATCGTTTACTCATTTCACTTGCTTTCCAAATAAGGTATCGCCCCATAGTCCAGAGCATACGATCGGACTGCTCTAGAAGAACGCTTGGGGCGATACCTGTTTCGCAAGCTAGGCTGGCGATAAACCAATGGGAACTATCGTCGCCTAGACCCTTTATTTTGGGTCGGTTTTCTCGCTTGCCCCTACAGATTCAACCGTTTCCAACCAAGAATCGAAATCGAGAGTCGTTGCCTTCGTCCGGGCTTCTGAAGCGTGAACTAAGAAGAGTAGATAACTAATCTTCATATCTTCTTCAATTCGACTAACTGAAATATTGAAGTGATTTTCGAACTTCACTAGATCGCTAGCCGAGCAAATAACTTCTTTGCTTTCGCCGTTTAGAAAACTAACGCGTAGGGTGATTCTCATTTTCGGTTATCCTTTTAGATTTTGATTAAGCGGTTGCGCGAGTAACTGCGCCCACGGTTGGGAAAGTTACATCGAAGGTCTGTAGGTCGCCCACTGCGCCCGAAATCGGGGTGTACTGCGAGATAAGCACGGTGGCGGTGTAAGCAGGGTTTGTTGCCGAAACTGTGCCCGAAGTTGGACGAATTACGACAGTTCCTTCAGTTCCCAAGAGCGGGAATAGAGTCGAGTCTACCGACGAAGCACCGAAGTCCTGTAGGTAGTTCAAAGTAACCGAACCAGACTTTAGACCTGCGGCAACTTCACGCCAACCAGCAGAACCGAGAGAAGTCTTGTCGATCTCTTCGACGGTAATCTCAAGCGAAGCACCAGCCAAGCTTGAAGAGATGTCAGTTCCGTTAAGACTGACGTAGCGAGATGTAATAACTACTTTTGCCAATTTCTATTTCCTTTTTAGTCAGCCTGAACGACAACGTTAAACTCTGCCGCCAGATATGTTGTTTCACCGATAGTTGTTGCGCCGTAGTTTCGCATATCGGTAACCACGACGGCATAAGCCACGCCGCCGAGAGTCTTATCTGATTCTATCGCAAGCCTGATACTCGAACTCCCGGTCGCAGAGCAGTAAGCGTCTAGGGTGTTCTGTGCCGCACGTTCGCTTGCTCGACCGACGATTAGAGTAACGGTAAACGTGTACTCGCTCAGAGCATTATTAAAAGCTTTGTGATAACTAACGCCCGCTGGCACGATTAGAGCAAATGGTGGGTTTACTAAGTCTGGCAGAGTAGCCGAACTTCTTACGTTTGCGGTGAGTAGGTTAGTTGCGAGTCCAGATCGAAGAGCCGAAATAGAAGCCATTATGCGAACTTTACAATTCTGTAAGGGTCTACCAATTGAGCAACGTCCGGGTCGATTCGTGCGCCGACGCGGATAAAGCCCAAATCTGGCGAGCTGAGAACTCCGAGTGGCGAGTCTAGACGTTTGAAAATACGGCTTGACTGAATAATCGTTGCCTGTTTGATAGCGATAGGGATAGCAGACCAGCCCCAAACGCCCGTAACTTTGACTAGGGCTTCTCCGCCCCAGATAGGGAACGTATAGTCGCCTACGGCTCTTAGGGCGTTGTATGGCACGACTAGACCGTCTACGCGACCGTTTAGGGGTTCGAGTTGGTAGTCGTCTGCTTGCCAGATAGTTTCGTAAGCACCGTCGGCGGTAGTATCGGTCGCTAGTTCGGTAATTGAGATAGCGTCGTCGATATCGGTAACGAAGTCGTTAGTCGCAGTAAAGTAGCGGGTGGCAGTTCCAGCGTTATAGAAGCTTCGGGCGGTATAGGAGTCGAGAAGTCTTGAAGCCGATTCGATCGCCATTTCGAGCAAAGAATCGTCGAGAGTGTCTGAGATTCTTAGGGCGGCTTTGACTTCTGCGAGAGTCGCATAACCGTTTGTAATTGCCATAAGTTAATCTTACCCGCCAGCCCGCAACCGATTTTTTATCTCGGTCGTGCTCACGCCTTGAGTATAAGGAACGTAGAGCATACCTATACCGCGTTCGTCGAGCCAAGCCTGATCGAAACCCATTTGAGCGTAATAATCTCTTCTAGCCCAATCTGAGCCAATAACTATTAGATTCGGTTTCGCTATTTCTATAGAGATTCGACTATCTTTACCGCCATAGTTAGGGATAACTTCGCTAACGTAGCGGCAACCGAGTAGGACTGCTTCTCGCTCTTCATAACTAACGATAGGTTTACGCCCTTTATAAAGTTCGATAAAGTCGTCGGTATTTAGCGCAACGGTTACTTCGCCTAATTCAGCGCAACGCCGTAAAAGCTCGACGTGCCCTTTATGGAATAGATCGAACGTTCCACCCGTATAAACCTTCAGTCCCAACGATTAGCCCGCCTAACGGTCAAGTCCCAGCGACCGTCTGTATAGTCGCCCTGTTCTAGTTTTGAGTTAAATAACTTCTCATTGTTTGAGAACGTTCTAACATTTTGAGTCTGAAACCCGGACTTCAGAGTCGAAGAATTATCGTGGTTTACTTTCGCTTGGATATAGTTCTTCTTTACGCCGTAGTAATCGACGCGCCGCTCTAGGTCGTTATCGTCCCAATAGAGCGGGTAGAAACGTTCGTCGTATAAACCTACCTTTGCGACCATACCTTCACCAAAAACAACCGCTGACCACGCAGGAACTATGTCTACGAAGTTGAGAGCTTCAGTATCGACGTTCTCAGCAATGATTTCGAGTGAACCCGGTTCGAACCAAGCGTCGTCGTTCACTAAAACCCAATACGGGGCATAGGGGGTCGATTTTATGATCAGATTCCAAGCCCCTACCAGACCAAGCCCGTAGGGAACTCGGATAACCCATAGGTTCTTTACTGGGTCTGGTTTAGTCGGATTCCAAGACTGAGTTCCCGAATTGTCGATAATTACTAGGTGCTCGACGGGGTAGTCGATCGAGCGAAGCAGGTTATCGGCTAGGTCAAACTTTGTTAGGACACAAAATCCGAGAACGGGAATCATTTTAGGAGTTTAGATAGAACGGGTAGCCAATGGTTCTGCCAAACGGTTTCTACGTCAAACTGTTTAGCGAACTCGACCGAAGCTTTATTCGTTCCCCGCTCGGCTTTATAGGCTTCTTCTAAGGCGGCAACGATAGACGGAACTAGCGGAACTTGCCAGAAAGCCGCCTGAGCCGCGTCCCACATTGGTTGCCCTTCAACTAGCCACGATTCGTCGGAAACTAGATCGGGGGTTGCCGCCCAGTTCGATCCGATTACTCTAGTTCCGCAAGCTTGCGCTTCTATACAGGGAACGCCGAATCCTTCTCCAAACGACGGGGCTAGGAGAACGTCCATAGCGGTATAGAACCCCGCTAAATCTTCGCCCGAAATACCGTATTTGTAGTCGATAAATGGCGGAAATAAGACCGCTTCTTTAGGGATTCCGAACGCCTGAATCATAGTGATTAGATTCCAGCCACCCGCCGTTCCCAGCGGGTCGGTGTGAAGATACAAAACCGCGTCTGGGTGAGTTTGTCTGAAGATAGAGAAAGCAAGTAGATTCTCACTAAAGGCTTTACGGTGAATAAGCCCCGAAGCTTTATTAGCGGCGTTCATACCGATAACAAACTCGTCTTTTACGCCAAGATACTCTCTGCCCGGATAACCCGCAATAGTCGGTGTCGGTTTGAAGATTTTAGTATCGACAACGTGCGGGACATACTCGCAAGCAATTCCCTTTGCTTCCATTTGGCGAACGCCGAACGGACTCATAGCAATAGGGGTTACGTTCTCTCGACGTAGGAACTCTTCGACCGCTGGCGGCATAGTAACGTGATCGAGCGGAACCCACCAAGCGACCGGGTGCTCTCCCCAAGCTTTGCCCTTGATAACCCAGCAATCGTAAAGACCGAGAAGAAGATTAGGTTGCTCTTTATTCTGAGAAACCCAATGAGCGTGATTCATAGGGGCTACGTCGTTAGAGTATGGATCGTTGCCGCGCGCATAGTGCGGGATTTCACCATAAGGAGTTTTATAGGTCGAACGGTTGCCTTCGAGTCCGTAGTTTGACTGCGCGGCTACGTCTAAGCCCGCCCGTTTCATACGATCTATAAGAAGTTGCGCTTGAACTCCATAACCCGTTGGTTGGCTTGGAGAGTTCGAATAAAGGGTAACTGTTCCCTTAAGTTTCTGCGTAGGTTTGCTCATAGACCGAGAATAGCAGAAACCCCGCCGAACTCAACAACGACGGGGTTTCCTGTATCCGAGAATAGGGGGTCGGACTCTTAGAGCATAACAAAGATTCGGGCAAAGGTAAACCCCGAAAGCCTACGCACTTTCGGGGTCTACCAGCCTGATAGTCGGGCTAAGGTTTAGCTTGCGCCACCCTTGAAGTAACCGACGTGGGTAGCGTGAGTCAATCCACCACCAACACGAACGGTGCCACGGAAAGTGGTTACGTCGGTGTTGAAAGCGTAGTCGCTTGACTGTGCTACCTGAATACCACCAGCGACGCGAACCTTGTAAGAAGGTAGGTGTCCAAAGAGCACCGACTTCGCGCCTGTAGCAACTGCCGCAATTGCTGGGTTCTCGTAAACCGAGTAGCCGAGCAACTGCGCTGGCTGACCAGCAATAGCCGACTCAGTCCAGATGTAACGACCTGAGCCGTCCTTGATCTTACGAAGAGCGGCTAGACCAGTCTTAGAAGCTTGGAAGCCAAGACCCGGTAGAACGCGAGCACCGTCGGCAATTCCATACACCAAGTCGATAATGTTTTCGTAAGTAGGGGCACCTGCCACGCCTGTTCCACCAGTAACGACCGAACCTGCTGAAGTCGCAAGACCAGCAGTTCCTGTGGTTAGTTCGGTGTTCATAGCGATACCGAGTGAAGTTCCCAACTGCTCCGCAATGTAAGCGGTGATGTCGAAACCTGCGTCAGCCACTAGCTCGTTAGCCACGCTGACCAATGCGCCGAACTTGGTTGCGCCCAAGGTGATTGAGCTGAAGGTTGGGTTTGACTCGCCTACTGCTGAACCAGCCGCAGTTGCGGTTGAGCCAGAAATAGCGGTAGCGGTAGGGATAATTAGGTTCTCGCCAGAAGTAGTGTTGAAAACTTCTGAAGTAGCAAGCATTGGACCAACTAGAGTCGCGATCTGGAATACCTGATCGTAGAACGAAGTTGGAACGGTGTTGCTTGAAGGCACTAGAGCCGCACGGCGTGAGAACTCCGAACCGCGTGAGTTGCCTAGAGCAATCGAACGTAGAACTTCTGCGTCGGTGCTTGCGGTTTCAGCGGTAGGGGTGAACGAAGCCGCCGCCTGAGCCGCTTCAGCCGAACGCTGAGCAACCTTCTGTGCGGTGGCGATAGAAGCGTCCGCAGTAGCGATATCCGCTTCGATACGGTCGATCTTCTGTAGATCTTCGGCAGAAAGCCCGCGCTTCTCCTGCTCGGCTAGGTCGATTACTTCTCGAACCTGCGCGATTAGGTTTTGGCGAACTTCTGACTGAGATTTAATGAACTCAGACATTAGATTCCTTTGATAAATGAATTAGGGGTTTTCTGCCGAGCAGACTCAGAGCAGTAATAGGTCGAGCAGACTCAGAACCTAAAACTAATTCTAAATGGTGTATGTAAGGCGGATAAAAGAAACCCCGCCAAACGAAAGGGTAAGTTTGGCGGGGGAACTCGCTGGAAGGATTAGCGAGTTTCTTCGACGGTCTTAACGCGGACTTCTTTAGCCACGTTAGCCGAGTTTTTGATTAGGTCGATTAGTTCTTTTACTGCGCCTGAGTCCGGGTCGCCCGAAACTTCTTTGATTAGCTTTACGGCTAGTTCGATTTCTTCTTTGGTTGCCATTAGATTCCTAACATTAGTAGATCGAGTTTCTTCTTCTTCAGCGCAAGAATATCGCCTTGAACTTCTTGGACTTCTGGAGTCTTAGTTAGTTTGCTAACTACTTCGGTTACTAGAGTCGCTTGGTCTGCTTCTAGTTCTTCACCGAGTTCGAGCTTCAGTAAAGCGTCCGCCAAAGTATTAGCGTCGATACCCGGTTCTACCGATCGAACTGAAGTAGTGCCCGTAGTCGAACCATATGCGGGAAAGGCAACCAAACTTACTTCGTGGAGAGAAACTTGGTTTAGAGTGCGAACGTTGCCGCTCTTATCCCAAGAGTCGCCGCCCGCTGGAACGGTGAATCCGAAACTCATAGCCGAAACGTCGCCACGCTTTAGAAGAACGCTTGCGTCGCGTCCCGCCTGAGTGTCTGGTAGAGAAGCAATAGCCTTTAGACCGAAAGAATCTTCGATTAGGCGTAGAGTTCCTGCGCGAGTTGAGCCAAGAACCAAACTCGTATCGTGATTCCATAGAAGTTTGATGTCGTTTCGAGCTTTTAGGCTTCGAGTGAAAGCACCCGGAGCAATACGTTCGATAAATGGTAGCGGGCTAGAGTCTGAGTTAAAGACTGCGGCATAACCTTCGAAAGTCATACCGTCGCCAGATTCGCGGATTTCGAACTTTACGTCAGCGGTTCTGGTTTCGTTGGCGTTCTTTGATCGTCCTTCGTCCGATACGCCTTCTAGTTTTGACTTGATTGCGTAAGCGGCGTTTAGCCATTTAGTGCGGGTAGGGATAACCATAGACTCGGTTAGAGCAGGTAGTTCGATCGGTGCGTCTAGCGGGCTAATCTTCTTTAGTTCCGCTATTGGAACGATAGTTTTTAGCCCTGTGTCCGACCAGATATCTTCTTCTTCTTCGTAGAGAGCGATTTCGGCAGAATCTTCTGTAAGGTTTTCGACTTTGCCCGCGTAGGCTTCTGTTTCGATAAGCCAAGCCACAAAATCGCCAACGTTTAGCTCATTAGGCAATGCGCGAGTTTCTTCGGTCATACTTTCGCTTTCTCTTTGTGCTTTAATTCTAGCAACCACCGACTCCGCGTAATCTTTTGCTCGTCGTGCGGCTTGCTTACTTGGTCCACTCCCCCAAAGAAGGTGAGCGACTACGCCCGCCGAAGGGTAGTTATCTGAGTTTGGATTTGCGTCGGGACTATCTAGATCGACTAAGTGGCGGGCAATCCAAGCGGCTATACGAACCCATTTATCGTCTGAAACTTTGCCTTCTGCCATTAGGCGGGCTTCGCGAATAGTTTTCTCGACTACTCCGTCGCCAGCGAGTCCCTGTTCGTAGTATCGGAGTCCTTGACGTGCGGCGGCTCTCATATAAGCGGGGGCTTCTTGGTTCAAAGCTCTAACTGAGTTTTGTTCTGGAATATCGGCTGGGTTTGTAGCCTTGATACCTAGAGAACGATAGGCGCGTAAAGCGTCGGGGTTATTCTCGACCGCTTCTACGACGTTATAAGTTTCTAGGAGTTTCTCAGCGGTTGCTTTCTTGTAAGCAACTGAGTCGGCGCTCGATCCGGGATTCATAATTAGACGACTAAAAGTAACGCCTAAATCTTTTAGAGTCTTGCGGGTTGCTTCTTCGTCGCTAGTAGGTCTACCCGTAACTAGGAATAGCGCACCGTCTAGGGACTGAAGATAGTCCCAAGTTTTCTGAATTAGAGAATTACCACGAATAAGAGTGTCGTCAAGATCACTAATAATAATCGAATCGCCATTTTGGTTTCTTTCTCCCATAAAAGGCTCGTCGTCGGCAAGGCTTATCGCGACTGCTTGCTTTATTGCTGAATCTTTAGTTTCGTGGCAACCAAAAGCTTCGCCCGCCTGATCGACGACCGCCCAGCCTGAGCAGTCCTTATTCTTGTCTGTTATGAAATAAGGCATTAAACGGGAATCCTTAGATAACTGACTTGGTGATTTTCGGACTCAGAAACCATATGAAGGCTTTGACCGGGAAAGATTAGGAAATCTTGAACGCTTGATTTATCTATACCGAAACCATTGCTTAAACTTACGTCGCTATTTCCTAGAAATAAGGTTTTTGTCGAATCTTCGTTGTGAATATAAAGTCGTATAGGTGATACGCCTACTCCGTCAATTTGGACGGGGGTAGTCCCTACTAGAACCCGTCCCGATTCAATAGGTAACGTCATTAGTAAACGCTTTCGGGATCTTCTGGGTTTATCTGAGCTACTGATTGAAGTTGAGTCGAAGGCAAACCTGTATGAGTAATAGCAGGTAGACCAAGTTTTGCTAGAACGTCGGCAGGATCGAAACCTGCGTCGGTTAGAGTCTTAGCCATAGTTACGCGTTGTTGTTGCTCAACTAGTCCAGCCGCCGATAGGTCTACGTTCGCTAGTGGAACTCGGTAAACGTCGCCGCCGTCTACGGGTGGCAAATCTTCTGATCGTCGAACGTCGTTAATATTTAGCCAACCTGTTAGTAGTGCCGAGTTGTAGGCGGTGGTTCGTGAATTGAAGTCGCCACGCATTAGTCCGTCTACGTTAAACTTAATGAACTCGCCAGCGTTTAGTAGGCGGCTATAAGCCCACTCAATCTTTTCGATATAAGGGCGGAGAGTGTGAGTAACGAACTGAATAGCGTTCTGCTCCACCGACGCGTAACTCTGCGTTCCCGGAACTCCCATAAACGACAAAGGAATATTAAAAGCGCGAGCAATTTCTTCGACCGCAAAGCGGCGACTCTCCAAGAACTGAGCCGCGTCATTATTAACGGTCGTGGTCTTGTAGGTTGCGCCACCAGTTAGGATTCCTGTTCGGTGCGCTTTTCTATATCCCTTGTGCGCTGAATCGAAACCGTCGCGTAGAGCTTTTGCCTGTTCTGGAAGCAAGTTGCCCGGATACTCAATAATTCCCTGAGTAGTAGCACCCTGACCAAAGAATCGAGCGGCGAAAGACTGAAGAGCTGAAGCAACTCCGAGAGCTTCTTTTAGTTTCTCGACGCGTGAGATTCCGCGAATTGCGCCCGGTTCTAGTAGGTCGGTTAGGTGGATTACGTCGTCGCTAGTTAGGGCGGTTGTATCGCCTTCGTAGACGAATAGTTTGCGACCGATAGCCGATCGGCTTACGGTTACTTTCTTTGGATCGAGAACGACTAGGTTTACTACGTCGCCAGAGTTATTTCTGAAGATTCGAGTAAAGGCGTTGCCGTCGGTCATTAGTGAAACTAGAACTTGCTGGTAGTGAGCGGCTCGGCTAGCGTCGATATCTGGTTGGTCTACCCAAGCAGGGCGGTTATTTAGGTAGACTCGCTGACCTAGTTCGCGACGGTATGCGCCTAGTGGCAGGGTCGAGATAGTGTCGCTGATTAGCGATACTGCTGAGAAGAACGCTACGATCTCGAACGAAGTCTTAGAGTTAATGTTTGTGCCAGACTGATTTAGCAAATCTAGGTCTGAGCCTGATCCCCAAACGGTCTGAAAACTAATTGCTCGACTCTCGAAGAGATTACCTAGCATTATTTACTTCTTTCTAAAGCCAAGCCGAATAATGTAATTCCGATACCCGCAACGATTAGACCTGCGGGGGGATAAATAAAGCCAACGCCTAGAGCGATAGCGACTAAGCCGAGAGCTTGCGTAAGAGTGGCTAACATACCTGCCTAAGAGTAAAACTGCGGGATTACTTGTTCTTCAATTCTAGCCGACGCTCGGTCATACGCCATAAGTAGGGCGATAGCGTTGTCGATTTTGAGTTTCGGTTGCTTATAGTCCTTTGTTATTCGTGCGCCGCGAGCGTCCATTTTGAGAACGCAGTTGCTTATGTGGCGGGCTAATGCTGGGTCGCCATTGTGAACGAACTTAGCGTTAAGAATCGCGTCATAGAGTTTAGAAGTCGCTGGAACGGTGCGCTCTGGGCTATTTCGATACATCACGACCGGGATTCCTGATTCTTGCCAGAGAAGAAGCTCGTCAAACCAAAGAGAAGGGTCGCAAGCCATTTCTTTCATACGGGGAAACTGCTGATAGAAGTCGAGTAGCCAAGCCGTTACTTCGTCCTTAGATACTCGCCAAGAGTCGTCGTCGATAGCAAAGTTCTTCTCCCACGAAGCAACTCTTAGGGCTTTGAACGGTTCGCCTTCTTCTTTTGGCAGAATTACGGCAACGATCGAAGTCGAGTCGTTGTTCCAAGATCCGTCGAAACCTAAAATGTATTCGTCGTCTGGCGACATTACGAAATCTTCGGTCAAGTTATCCCACGCCCCAGCAGGTAGCCACGCTTCTTTAGAATTGACCCATTGGTTTAGGCGTTTCGTTCGGAACTCGGCTTCTGGAGTTCTTCTAACCGCTGATTCGAAGTCTTGCTCAGAAACTAGGTCATTGAATCCGGGATTTGCTTTAGCCCATTGAGCGGGGTCTTTGTGATCGCCTTCTTGGTCTGCTTCCCACCAAGCCATAAAGAACGAATCGTCCTTGAGTTCGCCGCTAATAATTTGTTTGCCGTAGTTATAAAGCTCGTAAGCGATTGAGTCCTGCCCGGTCGAGTCTGTTTTTACTCCAGCGGTAGTAATTGCGACTAATTGCCCGATTTTGCCACGGTTTCCCATAGCCAAACTGAAAACGTCGAAGAGATCGCGGTTTTTGTGGGCGTGGAGTTCGTCCAGAATTACCCTGCTTGGGTTTAAACCTTCTTTGGAATAAGCTTCGGCGGAAACTACCTTAAAAACTGAGTTAGTTGCGGGGACATAAATCGAGTCTTTATAGATTTGGACTAGTTCGCTGAGTTCGCTCGCTTCGACCATACGTTTCGCTTCATTGAAAACAATTCGAGCCTGTTCCTTTTCGGCGGCTACGGCAATAACTTCACCGCCGCCAATACCTTCACCGAGCAAAGAATACAGACCGATTGCGGCACTTGAGAGCGCGGATTTGCCGTTCTTGCGGGGCATACCGATAAGGCAAGTCTGGTGGATTAGTCCGCCGTCCGAATCGCGGGCGTAAACGCGGCGTAAAAGTTCTTTCTGCCACTCTCGAAGCCGTAACGGTTGTCCCATAGCCCCAGCAATACCGTCTTTACCGATAGAGCCAAAGGTTTCTGCGAACTCGATTACATATTCGCCGTCGCCAGCCAAAATGTCGGCTTCTTTGACTTCAGTTACCCACGCTGGCGGCCAACTATCCACGTTCTGCTTTTCTTGCTAAGAGTTCTTCTAGTTTTGTTTGCTTCTTTACTTCAGCAACACCTAAACGGCTACGATCCGTTGGAGTGAAACCGAGAAGCGAAAGATTTTCGACGATAGCCCGCTCTAATTGACGGAGAGCTTTACGTTCGTCGTTCTTACCTTCGTTCCAAACCTGCGTTCTGAGCTTTGCTCGCTCGTCCATTTGCTCGCAAACCATTAGCAAAAGGTCTACGTCGGTCTGGTAACTGATCCAAGAGTGCCCCATACTCCAAACCCTGTCCCAGAGTTCGCGTCCGAATTGGAATAGTTGGCGGCTTGGTTCGGGAATTGAAGAAACGGCGGGTAGCAGAATCACGCTCTCTTTATCTGGGAGAGCACGTTTACCCGGATTACCCGTTGCCCGTTTCAGTTCTACAGGCTTCGGCGGTCTACCTACTTGAGCCATTGTTCTCTTCTTGAGCGGTCGGCAGGGATCGAACCTGCTTCTCCAAGTCGGAAACTTGGCGGTTTACCTTCAAACCTTCGACCGCATTGGGATAAGGCAACGCTAGCACGATAATAGTCTTTCGCATAGCCCTATCAAGCGGATAAATGTAGCGGAACTTGCCCGGACTCTCTCGTTTCTGAGCGGTAGGTCGCTTTGGGTGGTGGTAAGCGTTGCGGGTGTGCATCCAACGCCCGTCGATAAAATACTCGACTACTGAATTGCTTTTACCCGTATAAACCCAGTTGCCCGCCTTATAGATTCCGCCGACGTGCCCTTCTTTTGGATCGGCAAACGAAATAACTGCTCTTAGAGCGGGGTTATCTTTCTTCAACTGAGCTAAAGTAATGGCTACGATTTGGCTAACGGGGGCTTCGTGCTTATCTAGGGCTACTCTAGTAAGTTCGCAAACTTCGGTCTGATCGAGTTTGAGCGCAGTTCCCAAGTGCGGGCTAGCCCCGCGAGAATAAATAACTACGCCGATAAACTTGCCGTTCTCCCAAACGCCATACTTAACTAACTTGCCTACGGGCAAGCACTTCGAATAATGCCAATTTTTTACCGCATACTCAGCGGCTTCTTTAGAAGCATTAGCAACTAGCAAACTCATACAGGTTCGATTTCACCCTTAGCGGCTACGCGCCACTCAAACCCGCAATTAGGGCAGAGAGTCGCCGCCCGCTGATCGAGTCGCGGTTGGTCGGTAGAATCTGGGGCAAAATTAGGCTCGATAAGTTTCGGGGCTTCGAACCCAATCTTTTCGACCATAAAACCCGCTTCGTTTAGGTCGGCTAAGTGTTGCTGGAGAACTTCTTGATTCCACTCGGCAAGCTCGGCGGTGCGGTTATCTGCGATAGCGAACGCCTTGACCTGTTCGGGAGTCCAGTCATTAGGAACGGCTACGGTTTCGATTTCCGACCAGCCGAGAGAGATAGCCGCCTGTAAAGTTCCGTTCCCCGCGACGACCACGCCGTCCGGGTTTATCACGATCGGTTTACGCTGACCGAACTCTTTGAGCGAAGCCTTTATCGCTTCTAAGTTAATCGCGCTATGAGAACGCGCATTTTCGGGGTCGAAGCTCAAGTCTGCGACCTTCTTAGTTTCTAGGCGTAGGTTCATAGTCAAAACTCTAGCAGAATCAAAACCCGTAATTTCGCGGGTAGGCGTGCCTAAGGGAGTTCGGGGTAGAACTTCGCGTAGGTATACAGGATTTGCCTACCCCCCTAGTGTGCCAGCAGGGGGTCTGAGCGGTTCTGTGTGGCGTTTAGAGCGGTTTTGAGCCGCGTCGCTGGTTACAAAGGCTATGAGCGGGTGCGAGTTGGCTAATGTCCGTTACGGGCGTTCCGGGTTGTAGGTGGTCGGCTTCGATTTTGTCGCCCGCTTTGAAGGGTTGTCCGCATAGGTGGCAGATTACGGCGGTTTGGCGGACTATTCGGGCTAGGCGTGAGTATGCGCCTTTGTATTGTCCTGTTTGAGCTTTAGTTCGATCTCTTCTTGCCGTCCTAGCGGCTTCGATTTGTTGAGCGTGAAGTTGGCAACGGCTACCGTTCGTCGAGAGAGTCCCGCAGGTTAGGCAGGGTTCGGGGAGTTTGCCCATTTTCTTTTATTGTTTGCCTTTGTCGGTTGAGTAGAACCCTTTGCCTTTGAACGCTACTGATACGCCGCCGATTACTTGAGCGAGCTTGAGTCCGCAGTCCGGGCAGTCGGTCGGTTCTTTGTCGTCGAAGATCGAGCGGAACTCTTTGAGAGTATGCCCGTTAGCGCAAACGTATTCGTATAGCGGCATTACTTTCCCTTTATTTCGGTGAGTATCTCTCGAAGTATCGCCGCTTCTCTAGTAGCCCCATACTCTAGGCATAGTTGGTAATGCCTA
>CAZDRR010000005.1:24742-31670 GCA_964507955.1 uncultured Candidatus Saccharibacteria bacterium
GCCGCCTTATCTATCGCTTTACTGATATCCATAGACTTCGGAAACGTCTTATTGCTGATCCAAGAAATCATATCCCGAATCTCAAACCCAGAATCTTCAATAGCGACCACCATACGGTGATAAGTCCGCGACCCACTAAAGGCAAGAAGATAGCCGCCCGGTTTGAGAACCCTTAGACACTCAGACCAAAGCTCGACCGAGTAAGCGATTCCGCTTGAGTCCCACGACTTACCCATAAAGCCAAGTTCATAAGGCGGGTCGGTAACGATAGCGTCGATCGAGTTATCTGGGAGTGTTGGTAATACTTCTAGGTTTGAACCGAGAAAGACTTTAGAGTTCTCAGTTTCCAGCATTTCTTACTTTCTTCAAAGCTCGGTTAAGTCTTAGGTAATGCTTCGCGCAAAGGTTCTTAGCCTTGAGCGGGTCATTACAGAGCGGAACTCCACAGGTCTTATCGCCCGGTAAACGCTTCATAGTTTCCGCTATGAGTATCGCACCCATAGAAGTTTTCACAATCTCACCCGCTTCTTTACGGCGGCGATAATCAGTCAAGTAATGCTTAGAGCAAAGCCCTTTAGCCTTTACGGGTAGCCCGCAATAGCACATAATTCCCTTTCGTCGGATAAGTAGTTTACAACTTGACTACTGTGCCCGTAAACTCGACGTTCTTCTCAAGAACGAAACAAACTAGACCGGGTTGCGAATCTTCTCCGCTAGTGAGCCTAAACCAATCCGAACCGTTGTCGAGAGTTGCCGCTTGAACCCAGAAGCGGCTCGATCCGCGCTCAGTCGAAGCGATTTCTTGAACCCGTAAATGGTGAAAGTGTCCGCTAGTGAGAATCGTTGCGGCGGCTACGGGTTGGTTTCCGAACGCTTGCGCTTTCCACCAGTTAGGGACTGCTTCGGGGCGGTTCGCTTGGTGTCCGTGCGTTAGCCCTAGTCGGTGAAAGTTATCTCCGAAAACATCTACGATTAGCGATTCGTCGTCGCGGGCAGGTTCTAAGAACTTGATACCTAAACCTACTTCGTTTGAGAGTCGAGCTAGAGTTCGCCCAATGTGGATTCCCCAGTCGTCGATAGGTGTCCCTACCCGTTGTTTACTTACTCGCCATTGGCAATGATTAGATCCGACTGAAGCGTAAGTTATTTCGGGAACTATTTTTGCGAGTTGCTTCAATGTTTCCCAAGCGAGAGTCGTCGCAAGATCGACCTGAGCCATAATTGAGAGATCGTTAGACTGAAGTTGCGCTAGGTTAGCGGCGTTACCAAAGTTCTCGACCGTATCGCCTACGTCGCAGAAAACTACGCGGGTAATCTTTTCTTTCTTAGCGAGAGCGATAAGAGCGTCGGTCTTTTCTAGAACTCTGCTAATGAGTTCGCTAGTTCCGCCGCGACTTGCTACTTTGCCGACTTGTAGGTCAGACCAGAGAACGACTAGGGCTTTACTGCCCGGTTCGGTCTTAGGTTTCTTTACTTTTGTTTTCTTAGCTTCAGCGTAGAGAAGTGGCAGGTCGATACTTGCGTTTACTTTACGAAAGCGGAACTTATAGGCGGTTAGCCACTCTCCGTCGTATCGTTGCCAGCGGCTAGTTCTCGGTTCGCCAACGATTTCGATTTCGGCAGGATCGAAGCCCGCTTCTAAAAGGAATTGGTCAAAGTTTGGTTTATCTTCGATTCCAAAACCGTTAGTTGTAGCTTCGCCTTCTGAGCCATTGAACTCGACGGCAGGTTTCCAGCCGACGGGTGCGTCAATCTTCGGGGCTGGTTGTAGGTTCTCAAGCATTACAACCGCAAAGGTTTTTACGGTGTCGTTCGATACTCGCCCGATTTATTTTCAGTCCGCGAGCCGTAAGTTCATTAGCCAAACCTAAAAGACTCCAACGCGGATCGACTGCGGCTTCTAGAAGAATCGCTTTATCTTCTTTAGATAGCCCGGTCGCTAGTTTTGCTACAGCGCAGGGGTTCTTCGGCGGCGGGGTAAGTCCCGAAAGAATACTCATAGTTTCAGTCTATCGTTAGGTTATTCGAGAAGTCGTCTAGCAACGCCGCTGAGAGATTCACCGCCAGAGCTTTTGGTTTTCTTTTAGTTGCTTGCTTCTTCAGATACTCGGCAAGATAGGGGCGGATTGCTTCTAGATCGTCCGACCAGATAAGTTTTGCGTCAAGAAGGCGGAACGCTTCATAGACTAACGCTTGGCGGCGGTTCATTTCTTCTTCTCTTGTTTGATTAGTCGCTCGGCGTTCTTGTGAGCTCGAATCGCTTTAGGATCGCGCGCACCTTCGAAGTATCGTCCAGCGTGAAACATTATGTTGTCGCGGATACGGTTATCGACTTGAGCTTGGGTCGGGGCTGGGTCGGCTTGGCGGGCGACCGGGTGAAGCCAAGTCTGATCGTGCCGTTCGGCTTCGAGTCGTTTCCAGAAAAGTTCGACTTCTTCGACGGTTTTAGGCATTATTTCCCTTTAGTTTGTTTATGAGTTGGCGTAGTTCGTAGCATTTCCCAGAGTGAAAAGAGCAACGTCCTTCTGGGTTTGCTAGGGAATCAAAACAGAGTTGTCGTTCTATCTGCTCGATTATGCGTTCACGCTCGGCAAGTCTGCCGTCGATAATTCCTGAATCATAGGCGACGGCTTCGTCGTCGGTCATTGGGCGGGTAAAAGGACTAGGCAACGTTCTCTCCCTTGATAAGAGCGATAAGAGCAGTCAATTCGGCACGATAGTTAAGGCTTGAGCCGCGAACCCAAGTATCCCGCTTATGAGTAAGAAGCTCGATTACTCGATCCCGTTCCATACCCTGCCCGATTTTGATTGCTTCGGCTAATGATTTAGAGAGCGTTTCGTGCTCAAGTTCGAGAGTAGTCATTTTCAAACTTTCTAATTAGGTCGGTTAGTTGCTTGGTTGGTTTTGGGACTGCCTTCAATTCTTTTAGGATTTCTAGGCGGGCTTCGAGCTTTGCGGTTTTACGGGCTAGATCGAGCATTCGGCGCATTTCGTCATAGATTGGCGTATCACTCATTTAGACCACCGTAGACGCGTTGTAGGTGATTTATTAGCGAGTGTCGAGCCGCTGAAGCGATAGCGCGAGTTTCTGGGTCTTGCTCAGAATAGGCTTCGTCCTGCGCGTCGGTAAACCGAGTTGCTTCGACGATAATCTCGTTCACTAACTCGATTACGTCCCTTAGTCTTTGCTCAGTCATTAGTTGTTGCTCCAAACCATAGGTGAACGTTCACTTGCTAGGGATCGAATCTCGAAAACCCCGTCTAGGTCGCTTTCCTGCTTCATAATCAACCGGGCATAGAGCGAACGATAATTGTTGTTTAGTTTGTATCCGTCCGAGTCGGTCAGTCCTGCGACGTGCCACTCCCAACGAAGTTTCTCAAAGAGAGTTGCGATTCCGAGCTTTGCGCCGCCAGCATTTACCCATTGGCGGGCTAGTCGAACCAGTTGAGCATAGACTTCTGGGCGTTCTCGGTGAAAGTCGAGAAATGCTTGCTCTAGTTTGTTATAACTTTCCATTACTTATTGCTCCCGTCCTTGATTACTGATCGGATTAGAAAGAAGATTACGCCGCCAAGAGTTAGCAACGAAAGCGGGGTAGCGAAGTTGTTGCCTACCCACTCAGCAAAGCCGAGTCCAGCAAAGATAAAAATTAGGACTGCTACGAACTTTATGTAGATCATTGACCGCACCCTTCGACGCCGCAATCTGAGTCGCAAGAGCACTCTTCTTCGTCGGTTTCTGAATAGAGCTTTGAATCGGAGATTAGGAGTAGGAACTCGTAGAGTTTCTGCGTGTCCGGGTTGTCTGAGAAGAAACGGTGGAGTTGGCTGGCGGCGAATTGGATTCCGTCTTGGAACGCTTCATTTTGTGCTGACTTCAGACCGCCAAAGGTCAAAGTGATTTCGTCGTTCTGTTTGTATCCCATTAGTTTTGCTCTGCTTCCATTAGTTGAGTAATAAAGTCGTCCGAGTCGTTCGGGCGTAGGACATATTCTTTTAGCGCGTCGGCTATATAGTCGAGTTCGACGTATCCGAGTTCTGCGTTAGGTGCGGCTTTCTCTCCCCATACTTTCGAATAGCCGATTAGATCGAGAAAGAAGTTGAACGGGTTTTGCTTTGAGTCGTAGTTGAGTCCCCAGTTGTATAGGGCTTCAATGTTTGCGAACTTTTGAGTTTCGCGCATTTCTTCGAGAGTCATTACGCGTCCACGCTTTCGATTAGTCCACGCTTGATTGCTTCTTTCTCGGCTTGCTCCCAAAGTTTGAGAATCGCGTCCATTGCGCCCAAATCAAACTTATTTAGTGCTTCAGCGTAAAGATCGTCGTAACGCTCAAGAGATTCTTCTAGTTCATTGTTGCTTAGCTCAGAGAAAATCATTAGTTAGAACCTTCGCTAACCATATCTTCGAGTAGGGCGACGTTACGTTCCCAGATAATCGAAGTAATGAGCAAACGGGCTTCGTCAGCGAATAGAACGACTTTTAGATCCTTGTTTTTGTAGGCTTCGTCTAGCATTTTGTCGAAGCCATTACGAAGAGCGAGTAGCTCGTCGGTAGTGAACTTTTCTAGTTCTACTTGATTCATTTCTTTTACTCCCTATTCTGTAGCCCTTGTTGGCTACCCCTAAAGAGTATCAAAGTTTCGGGGAAATAGGCAGTATTTCAGCAAGATTTTCTGACTGTTATAAACCCGTAATAAACGGCTAAATAGCCGAAATAAAGACCCGCGCCCCCGCCGAAGGGTAAGTATCCGTAGAAGTCCCCGTCCAAAGCTTGCGGGCAACAATCTCGACGATAAGAGAATCGTCCGCCAAAACCCCCGCCTGAGTCAAAGAATCACCAACCGCACGAACCAAGTGATCCAAGTCTGGCTTTCCGCCCGGATACTGCTCATACTTCGGCTTCTTCGGTCGATCTATAAAGAACGAAACTACAAGCTTTACGGGTTCGGTAAAAGGCGAAACGTTCTGAGAATCGTTCAAAGCAATCTTCGCCGCCAACATAACCGCCGACCGCCACTCTGGTAAATACTTCGACGACTCCACCATTACCGCCCGCCGACCAACAACGTAAGCGTTCTTCGATCCCTGCGGGGCAGGTCGCCCTACAACGTCGAAGAACAACTCACGTCGCGACATTTAGAACGGTGCGTCGTTAGGAACGGCAGTCCAACCCTGCGGTGCTACCGAATTAGAAACGTTGTTGCCTACAGGCTCAAAAGTAGTTCCGTTAATCGAAACCTTTACCGACTGACCGGGTTCACCGTCGCGATTCAACTTAGGAGAGCCGTCTGGGTTAGTCCACTTGTCGATAACCGCCGACAAAAGACCAGAGAAAACACCTTCAGCACCAAGACCAAAAGTTACAGGCTTCTCAAACCAAGCCGTATATTTACGCTGAGCAGTCGAACCGTCCTTAGTAGTGAAGTGCTCAGTAACTTCAACTCCACGATCATCAAAGAAAATACGGGTCGCAAAACCCTTAACGCTAATAGTTGCCATTAGACAACCCCTTTCAAAATAGATACTTCGAGCCTAGCAGTTAGCTCAGACAATGCTCAAGTTCGACACAGTCCTTATGCCCACAAATCCGCTCACCCGGCATAAACAACTCACCGTCCACCAACGGATTATCGTCCTGATCGAACTCACCGCCCCAAGGCTTACACGGCTTACCAAACCCATAACTAATTGTTTTCGCAGGTCGCATACGGCAACTAAAGCAAAGCCCGTCTTTGCGCTTGCGCTTCTCAAGCGGAACGAAGCTCACCTGCCCGCACCTAACGCAAACTACCTTCTGCTCGTCCATACTCAAAACTCTAGCAGTTTCTAATAAACGCTTTGGGTTCTCGAAGGGAGAGAGAAGGGCTTAGTCAAGCTCCAACTCTCTAACGCCAAGGGACTCTTGGGTTTCGGTCGGGGTCGAGTCTTACGATATCGACTATCTACGCCATACGCGGCAAAGGGCTTCTACGGTTACTAGGTAGATACGGGTTAGTAACGCCTTTACTGCTCTGCCGATCTCTCTTCGGCTTTTGCTCGGTCTAAAGCTTCATTTATCCGCCGAGCACACTAAACAGGATCGCTCTAACCGACTGAAACCGGGAGTATGAGTCCACGGGAAATTGACTTTAGTTCGGCTTAACGAGTTGGCACTCTCCGAACACCCGATAGACTGTAAACGTTCTGTGTATCGGGATTTGCCCCTAGTCTTTCGGCTAGGGGTATTTCTTTTAACTTATAAGGTTTAGCTCTTTCTATCCGAAGTTAGTATCGTCTAAAAGAATCCTGAGCGCAAGTTCGGCTTGTTGGGGAACTACTCCGTTGCCCGCCATTTTGAGTTCTTCGGCTCGTGATAGGTTGTGCCCGGTTATCCAACCTTCGGGCAAGCCCATTAGCCACTCGGTGAAAAGTGAGCTGAGTCGGTGCGATCCGTCTTTGCCGTCGGGTTTTGTTGGGGCTGGGGCTTTACGTCCGATAGTTTGCTCCCAACGCTCGATCGCCGCTGAGAACTTGCCCCAATTAGTAGTCCGTTCCGTTTCCCAAACTTGACTAGCGAGAGTTTTCATTCGGTTTTGATTATGCCCGTTATTTTTATGATCATCAACGAGCGGGGTTTTAAAAAGAGATAGTTGCTCGGTTATTGAGTCTGGGACTTTCAGACCGTTCTCAAAAGCAAGTTGGGCTATTTGGTCTTGAGTCTTTACCGTAGTCCCACGCTCCAAAGCAGTTTTCTCACTAACCGCTCCAGCGGTCGCATTAGTAGTAGTCGGAGTTCTAAACAAAACTCGTTCGTCGCCTTCAACTAAACCCTTTGCGATAGTTCCTATCTGCGGGCTATTACGTCGAAGCTCGGACTCGTATCCTTCGGCAATAGAATCTCTAGCCTTCGGCGTGGGTAGGGTAGGCGACGATAAAAACTCGCTCTCG
>CAZDRR010000006.1:0-23957 GCA_964507955.1 uncultured Candidatus Saccharibacteria bacterium
CTTCTGCTTTGCACAGATGGAAGTGTTGTCATGACTCGTCGTGGCGAGACTACCGAAGACCTGCTTCGGGCAACTTCTGGTCTCTGAGATTTGTGCTCTTTCTGTCATCCCTTCCTGATTTGCTTCGGGGAGGGATGTTCGTTTTTATAAGGCTCCTTCTTTTTTTAAAATTTTGATTTTATTTTTTGCACCACGATTATACCCCCCTGTTTTTCCATCACTTCTAACAACCCTGTGACAAGGAATTTTTGGGTCAAAGTTTGTTTTTAAAATAGCACCCACCGCACGAGAAGCTTTTGAGTTTCCTGCCTTAGTTGCAACTTCTTTATAAGTGAGAGTTTTTCCCTTTGGAATTTTTGAAGTAATTTCTAAAACTCTTTGTCTAAAGGTTTTCATGATTTAAGTATAACAAATAAAAACTACCTCTTTAAAGTTGTTTAAAAATGAATCACAACTTTAAAGAGGTAATTTTTATTTTTTTATCTAAATCAAACTCTCCCCAGTCATTACAGCTGGTTTTTCTATTTCAAGGATTTTCAAAACAGTTGGAGCAAGATCTTGAAGTGAGGCATTTTTTATTTCTTTAATAGTTACTGAGGAATCAGTAATAATACATGGAACTTGGTTAAGTGTGTGTGCAGTATGTTTTTCTCCTGTCTCAGGATTTATATTTACTTCAGCATTACCATGATCTGCGGTTACAACAGCAACGCCTCCTCGTGCAATAAGTGCTTCACATACTCGCTTAAGTTGAGCATCTACTGTTTCAAGCGCTCTAATAATTGCAGGAACATTAGCAGTGTGTCCAACCATATCAGGATTAGCAAAATTTATAAAAATAAATTCAACTCCAGATTCAATTCGTTTAATTGCTTCATCTGCAATAGCCTGCGCTCGCATCTCTGGCGCTTCATCATGCGTCTGTACGTCTTTTCTACTTGCAAGAAGGACATGCTCTTCTCCTTCATGTGGTTCTTCTTTTCCTCCATTTAAAAAATATGTTGCATGAGGAAATTTTTCAGTCTCTGCTATATGTGCTTGCTTTAATCCAGCATTAGAAACCTCTTGTGCAAGAGTTGTTTCAATTACTCGTGGAGGAAATGCAACAATCACATCAATATCTTTTTGATACTCAGTAAGAGTTACAACATGAAGATTTAAATCTTTTTTCAATTCACACACTTTTTGAGTAATCATCCGTGCTCTGTCTGCTCTAAAGTTAAATATAAACACACCATCATTTTGACTAAGTGGTGCCTCTATAAAAGCAACAGGTTCAATATGTTCATCTGTCTTTCCTTCTTGATGTTGTCGTTTCAATTCATCAATTGGAGCAATTTCACATAAACCATTTTTGCATTCAAGTGCACCCTCTTTAAATTTTTCAAGTCTATCCCAGTTATTATCTCTATCCATTGACCAAAATCTTCCTGTTACGGATGCAATAATTCCAAATTGTAATTCATTACAAATTTTTTGTAATTCTTCAAGAGCATGAATTGCATCATACGGACCAGTATCTCGTCCATCTGTAAATGCGTGAATGTAACATTTTTCTATTCCTTTATCTTTTGCAAGTTTGAGAAATGCATACAAGTGATCACTGTGTGCATGCACACCACCAGTTCCAATAAGTCCCATCACGTGAAGCGCACTTTTATTTGAATTCACATGATCACAAATTTTTACAAATGCATCATTATGATGAAAACTCTCATCATTAATTGCTTTTGCAATTCGTACTAAATCAGTATCAATAATAGTCCCAGCACCAATTGTCGTGTGGCCTATTTCACTGTTTCCAAATTGCCCTTGCGGAAGTCCAACATACTCTTCTCCTGCATACAGTAATGTGTGAGGATAAGTGTTCCATATATAATCAAAATATGGAGTATTAGCTTGTGCAATTGCATTGTGTTCAATCTCTTCTCGATATCCCCAACCATCAAGAATGATAAGTGCTGTTTGTTTTGACATAGATAGATAGTATACAAGAAATTTTCTCATACAAAAAGAAAGCGGTGGACCTTCGGTCCACCGCTTTCTTTTTTGTGTCTATTTTATATTAAACACCTTCTTCCCTGGATACACCGCCTTAGCACCGAGTGCTTCTTCAATTCTAAGAAGCTGGTTGTACTTAGCGATTCTATCAGTTCTAGAAAGTGAACCTGTTTTGATTTGTCCTGCACCAGTTCCAACTGCAATATGTGCAATTGTTGAGTCTTCTGTTTCTCCTGATCGATGAGAAATAATTGATGTATATCCCGCTTCTACCCCAAGAGCTATCGCATCAAGAGTTTCGGTAAGTGTTCCAATTTGATTAAATTTAATCAAAATAGAATTACATACATCTTCATCAATTCCTTTCTGTAATCGCTCTACATTTGTTACAAAAAGATCGTCTCCTACAAGCTGAACTTTCTTTCCAAGTTTTGAGGTAAGAAGTTTATATCCATCCCAATCATCTTCTGCAAGTGCATCTTCAATAGAAATAATTGGGTACTTTGCAACAAGTTTTTCGTAATATTCAACAAACTCTTCACTTGTAAAAGTTTTATTCTCTGATTCAAGATGATATTTTCCATCCTTATAAAGTTCTGTTGAAGCAACATCAAGTGCAATTGAAATTTGTTTACCAGACTTATATCCTGCTTTTTCAATAGCTTCTACAACAAGCTTGAGCGCATCTTCATTAGTTGGCAATGATGGAGCAAATCCACCTTCATCTCCCACAGTTGTTGGAAGACCTTTTGAATGAAGAATCTTTTTAAGTGTATGAAATACTTCTGTTCCAGCTTGAAGTGCTTTAGAAAATGAAGTGAATCCGTGAGGCACAATCATGAATTCTTGAATATCAGTAGAATTAACAGCATGTGCACCACCATTCATAATATTCATCATCGGAACTGGAAGTGTGATATTTTTATTTTTAGAAAGAGAAGCAATATGAGTATAAAGAGGTTTTTTGTTTGAATATGCAGTTGCTCGTGCAAACGCAAGTGAAACTCCGAGAATAGCATTAGCCCCGATCTTTCCTTTATTTTTAGTTCCATCAAGAGCAATTAACTTTTCATCAAGCTCTCTTTGAGTAAAAGATTTTCGTGTAATTGCTTTTGCAATTGTTTCGTTTACATTCTTAACTGCTTTAAGAACACCTTTTCCCATATATCGCTTTCCCCCATCTCTAAGTTCTACTGCTTCATGACTTCCTGTTGATGCACCAGATGGTACAGCAGCTCGTCCAAAAGTCCCGTCTGATAATGTAATCTCAACTTCTACAGTTGGATTACCTCTTGAATCTAGAATTTCTCGTCCAATAATCTTTTTAATCGTCGCTGTTTTTGTACTCATATTTGATTTTTATTTTTTATAATGAGTTACCATTATATCCAAAATAAGAAAAAAAGTGCAAGGTATATAAAAAGCAGAGTATTTGAAATTGTTTAAAATTGAGCCACAATTTCAAATACTCTGCTTTTTATTAAACTTACTCACTTTGAATTCTTGCTAGTGCACCCCAAATTCCATTATATGCACCAAGCTCTGCTCTTTTAATCTTTGGAATATCAGGGAAAATATGGAGATTTTTCTCAATTTGTTCTTCAACTTCAATAATATCAATATCTTTCGTAATACTTCCTCCCATAATGAGTACATCGGGAGACCAATGAAGAATAGTGTTTGTAAGTGCAACACCTAGTATTTCAGAAATCCATTCATATACTTCTGGTTCTTTAATCTCCTTCGCTGGTTTGTTATATTTTTTTGATAAAGCAGTTCCACTTATCAAATCATGCAAAACCTCTCTAGTCTTATAATTTATAATTTGATGTCCAGGCTCAAAACCATATTTCTTTTTTTGTATTTTCCCATCAATAACAAGACCACCACCAATACCGGTACTAATAGTAATATAAGCAACAATTCCAAAATCTTTCCCTGCTCCATACACAGCCTCACCAAGTGTTGCAAGATCTGCGTCATTTTCAAGTATGGGTTTTAAACCAAAAATTCTTTCAAGCTCATACACAAGCAACTTCCCTTCATAATCAGGAAGATTTGGAGAACGAAATACCTTTCCATCAATAATAGTTCCAGGGAAACCTCCAACGGCTTTATCGATTTTTTTACCTCGTGTTATTTTTTTTACACAGTCATCAAACGCAAGAATACCCTCTGAATAATGTTGTGGTGTATCAATAATAAGTGGCTCATCAAAAGAGAGTCCATCATACGATACAGCAAAACGTGATTTTGTTCCTCCTATGTCAAAAAGTAATATCATTTCAAAAAAATTATTTCTTCTCTTCTATAGAACAAGTGTTGCAATCTTTATTAGAACAGCAGTCACAAGAACACTTACAATTACATAAAGTGAACTTAGATACGATTATATATAAAGCAGACAATCCTACGAGTACATACACTATTCTTCCGACAACAGGAATTGAACTGAATATAATTTCAACAAGATCAAGTCCTGATACGCCATACACACCCCAATTCAAAGCACCAATTAACACAAGCACATATGTAATTTGTTTTAAATATTTCATACATCAAGTATATATTATTTTTTATTTTTTTTCTGAATGTGCTTGTGCATTTCTTTCATTTCATCTACTTGGATAACATATATTTTTATCTTTGAATTAAATGCTGAGATTTCAAAAAAAGTATCGGTTGTTTCCATGTTATCAGTATGATCAATAGTACATCCAAGCCAAAGTAATTTTTCAATGACCATTTCTCTAATATAATGAGCCCTATATCCTATAGTCCCTGTAAATACAAGTGTATCTACTCCTTGTGTATAGGAAATCGCCTTACAAATATGCGATGTTATTGAATCAACATATTGAGTAATAGCTTGTTTTGCAGCATTATTTCCTTTAAATGCATTTTCACGAATTATTCTTAAATCGTTTGAGAGACCCTCACTTAATGCAAATAATCCAGATTTGTAATAGAGATGTTCCAATGTCTGTTCATAAGAAAGATTATGTTCTCTCATATAAAGCAAGATAGCAAATGGGTCTATAGAGCCTGATCGTGAAGACATTAATATTCCATCAAGTGGTGAAAATTCCATTGAATTATATACACTTATATTATTTCTTATAGCACTAACACTACTTCCTCCACCAAGATGAACTGAGATTAGTTTTGAATGTTTTATATTATTATCTTCAAGGATTGAAAGTACTGACTCACAAGATAATCCATGGTATCCAATCGTATGAATAGGTTTTGAAAACATAAGTGGAATTCTTTTTTGTGATGTTTTATGAAAGCAAGAATCTGAAATAATCAGAACTTCAGTTGTAGGTGGGAAATTTCGGTATATTAGATCAATCTCTGACAAGGCAGGTTCAATATGTATAGGATCTATTTGTTTTAATTTTTTTAGTTTTTCAAATACTTCACTTGTACAAACAATATCCTCAACAAAATCTTCATGCGGCACAACAACCCTAAGACCAATTATATGAACATCCTTATATTCAGAAACAATTTTTGATTTATTTAATAATTCAAAAACATACAATAACGCACTATTATATTGTTCTTCTTGTATAAATTTTTTTTCAAATGTTGAAAATATTTTTGTAGATACAATAAATTCTTCATTTTGCTTTTCAAAATGAAACCATGCAACTTCTTTATCTTCTTGATAAACAGAATATTTTTTGGATGCACTCCCTATGTTACTTAATATAATTATGCGTTCCATGTCCATGTTTCAATTTCGTCTGGATCTACTCCATTTTTAATAATAAATTCTCTATGTTCGGTAAGTTTCTTTTCATACTTTGTAATGATGGCTTGTTTTCGTTCGGGAATAGCCACTTCGTCACTAATAAGTCTCATTGTTTGAATAATAAGATCATATCTGCTTGTCTTGTTTCTAATTTGCATATCAAAAGGAGTTGTCGTTGAACCGTTTTCTATATATCCATTAATCTTTATTCGATTTATGTTACCCGGATAATCAAACAACATTTGTTTTAATGTCTGGGGGTAACCATGAAAGTTGAAGATTACAGGTTTATCAGATGTATAAAAATAATCAAAATTTTGACCCTCTGGTGCAGAAAATAGTTTTGAAAAACCATCAGAACTTAACTTCATATTATTTACATATCTAATTTTAATTGTAGGTATTTCTTGTTTTAGAAGTTGAATAGCAGCAAGCATTTCTTTTGTTACATAATCACCCATTGAAGAAAAAACAATATCTGGGTTCTCATCACTTGCAAATCCCCAAACTGCAAACCCTGTTTTAAGTTGAACTCGTGCTTCATCAATTGAAAGCCAGCGTGGCTCTACTGTCTTCCCTCCTGCAAGAATATTAATGCAGTCCCTTGTACTTAGCATTTCTTCAATACACGCAAGTGCAGAATTACCATCGGAAGGAAAGTAAACATGTACAAAGTCTCCTTGTCTTTGAAACATATCATCAATAAATCCGGGGTTTTGATGTGAAAATCCATTATGTTCCTGTCTCCATCCTGACGAAGTAAGAATATAATTAAATGAAGGTATTGAATTTCTCCATTTTATATTTCGTGCAATTTTCAAAAATTTTGCATACTGATCAGCCATACTCGCAACAATTTGAACAAAAGCCTCATATGAAGCAAAGATTCCATGTCTTCCTGTCAAAACATATCCTTGCAATAGACCTTGCAGACTATGTTCTGAAAGCATCTCTATAACCCTTCCATCAGCACTTATATCTTTATCAAAGGATTTTGTTGGCCAAACAAATGCACGTTTAGTAATTTCAAAAACCTTATCGAGTTTGTTTGAATATGTTTCATCAGGAGAAAATAATCTAAAATTATCTTTATTAAGTTTAAAAACATCATATAAGTATTCTCCCACTCTTCTCATAGAACTTGAACCAACAATTCCTCTATGCGAAGTATCTTCTGCATGTCTATGAATATCTGGCAAAAGAAGACTTGATGAATTTTGAGCATGAGCAGATTTATTAGTTCCAAGTCTATAATCTTTTGATGGAACAAGCGAAAGAACATCAGATGAAAAACCCTTATATGGATCAAACAGTTCATTAAACTTGTATGAAGAAAGCCATTTTTGTAATTCTTTCAATTGATCACTGTCAGTATTTACTTCTTTTAAAATAACTTGATGCGATGCAAAATTACCTTCTAACTTTTCTCCATTATACTCTTTAACACCAGTCCAACCTTTTGGAGTTCTAAGTACAATCATTGGCATTTGTGGAGATACAATATCACCAGATGTTTTTTTGATATTTGAAATTATTTCAAAAGCTTCACTTAAAGTACTATACATAGAATGAAACACCTCATCAGGCTCTTCTTCATTATATTCAACAAAAAACACTTTATATCCATATCCAGTAAATAAATTTTGAAGTTCTTCATCAGACATTCTACCGAATACTGTTGGTCCTGAAATTTTATATCCGTTTACATGCAGTATAGGAAGAACTGTTCCATTGATTTTTGGATTAATAAATTTATTAATATGCCACGCAGTAGCAGTTGGCCCTGTCTCCGCTTCACCATCTCCAATAAGCGCAATAGTTATAAGATCAGGATTATCTAAAACAGAACCATATGCAGTAGAAAGTGCATATCCAAGTTCACCACCCTCAAGAATCACACCTGGTGTTTCAGGTGAGCTGTGACTTGGGAATCCGTATGGCCAAGAAAAGTTTTTTGCAATATATTCTATACCTTCTCTTGTATGTAGTGCCTTTGGATAAAACTGAGAAAGTGTAGATTCAACAAATAGATTTGCCTGAATAGCAGGAAAACCATGTCCTGTGCCTACAATATACATGAGATTACGAGGGGTTTGTGTTTGTAAAAAATTAAGCATTGTATATACAAAAGATATTCCAGGACAAGTTCCCCAATGACCAAGTAATCTTGGTTTTATATCGCTAAGCCTGAGCTCCCTTTCAAGCAGATAATTATCTTTTAAATAAATCTGTGCAGCAGTTAAATAATTAACAGCTCTAAAATATTTATGAATAGCACTTAATTGTTCTTCAGTAAGTTGTCTTTGCATACACACATTGTACTACAAATCAGATTATCAGTTTAAATGAATGTGTGGATTTAAGACAAATAAAAATTTTTTTAAATTTTGAAGCTTTATTACTTCTTCGAATTCTGAATTTTCTTTTTTGAAAATCTTTGATCATGTTTTAAGTGTATTTTAGTTGTCAAATTTGTCAAGTTTTATATATATGTGGAAAACTTTTTGACAAATATGTTCTAATACTCTATATTTAGAATATTACTAAGTAACCTACATATTACATATGCATCCAATACAAGAAAAACTTCTCAAATTATTAGATCAAAAAATACTAGAAGATATGACTCTACGAGATATCGGTACTCTAATAAAAGAACCTCTACCTCAAAAAGTTAAACATCACTTGGAGCAATTAGAAAAAAAAGGTTTCATTAAATACGATAGAAAAAATAAAACTATTTCAAAAATAAAACTTGGCTTAAAAACATTATCCCCTTTTATTTCAGTTCCCGTAATTGGATCTGCAAACTGTGGACCGGCAACAATTTTTGCAAATGAGAACATAGAAGGTTATCTTAAAATCTCAAAAAATATACTGAGCAAATGTAAAAATGTTTTTGCAATTAAAGCACAAGGTCTCTCAATGAACAAAAGTAATATTAATGGCATGAGTATTGAAGATGGTGATTATCTTATTATAGATTCTGATTACAGAACACCAAAAAATGGTGATGTCGTACTCTCAGTTATTGATGATATGGCAAACATTAAAAAATACATTTTTGATGAAGAAAATAATCAGATAGTTTTGGTATCCCAATCAACAAAAGATATTCCGCCTATTTATGTACATGAAGATGATAGCTTCATGATAAACGGCAAGGTAATTCAAGTTATCAAAAAACCAAAATTAGTGTAATATCATAGATGTATGTCAATGATTAAAGAATTTAAAAAGTTTGCCATAAAAGGTAATGCAATTGACCTTGCTGTCGGAGTCGTAATTGGTGCCGCATTTGGAAAAATTGTTACTTCTCTTGTAGAAGATATTATAAACCCACTTATAGGTCTGGTTGCTGGAAATATAGATTTTAGTGACAAAGTTTTAGCATTAAGTATTCCTATTGAAGGAGTAAGTCCTCTTGTACTAAGATATGGAATTTTTATTACAAATGTAATTAATTTTATAATAGTTGCTTTTTCAATTTTCTTAGTAATCCACTACATAAGTAAACTTAAAGAAAAAGAAGAAAAAGTCCCTGAGACACCTAAAGTATCAGATGAAGTTAGGTTACTTACAGAAATTAAAGATCTACTTGCAAACAAATAATCTTGTTTTTTGAGCTTTTTTTCTAACCTCTTCAAATACAAGAACACCCAAAGCAAGTAAAGCCAAATACATCCAATCAGAAAAACTGATTGGATGTATTTGTAATATTGATCGAATGGATTCTGAGGTAAATGCAAAAACTGTAAGAAATAATGAAATAATCCAACCAACAATAAAGAAGATGTTTCTGTCTGATCGATATTTAAATATAGATTCATCCCCCGCTCTTATATTAAGAATATTAAACCACTGCATAATTATAATAACCAACAAAGTCATACTTTGTGCATAGACTAAACCAAATTGATATGAAGACATAAAAACAATAAGTGCAATTAATGTCATAACAAAACCTAAATATATAGTCCTGTGCCACTCAGTCAAACTCATTATTTTTGATTGCTGTTTACAATTAACACAATTACGTTCAAATGCAAAACCTAAGACCAAAAAAGTATCCGTCACAAGATTTAACCATAAGATTCCTACAGCAGTAAGAGGTAATGGTAACGCCAATAAGATTGCAAATACCACAACAAACATCTCGGCAAAATTTGTAGATAGTAAAAATAAAATAGTTTTTCTTATATTAGAAAATATATTTTTCCCTTCTTCTACTCCATATACAATGGATCCAAATTTATTATCTAACAAAACAATATCTGCAGCTTCTTTTGCCGCATCACTACTTATTGTACCCATTGCTATTCCAATATCCGCTTTTGCAAGCGCAAGTGTATCATTTATTCCATCACCAGTCATTGCTACAATTTTTCCTGACTGCTTTATCGTATCTAGAATTTTTAATTTTTGTTGAGGAGTAACTCTTGCAAATACTTTTTTATTTCCAATAATATTAATCAATTGTCTATCAGTAAGATTATTCATATCATCTCCAGTTAAAACATGTGTTTCTTGTGCATTAATACCTATTTTTTGTGCAACTTTTAAGGCAACATCCTTATGATCGCCAGTGATCATAATTATATCTATACCTTTTTGATAGACTTGTTTGATTGACTGATACACATCAGAACGTATTGAGTCATTAATAGCAAAAAGTCCTTTGCATACGATTTCAGTACCATCATCAATACAAGTTGCAAGAATTCTATAACCAGAAGCGGCATATTCTTTTATTTTTTTATGAAAAATATTGTCTAATTCTTCATTTCTTTTTAATGATACTCCACCAATATTTACATGAGAACACATAGCATAAATAATCTCGGGTGCGCCAGTATATATTTTTAATAATTTTTCATTTATAAAATAACTAGTCAAATGATATTTATTTTGATTTGTAAAAGGAACATTTTCTTTTATAGAATATTCTTTAAGTAAATCTATTTTCTTATTATTTGTTTTTTCACCTAACACAAGCAATGAAACTTCTGTAGGATCACCCATTTCCAAAGTCCAGTCTTTTTTTTCTGTATCAAAAAAGTAAGATCCATCTGAAGATAGAGCGGCAGATTGTATTAAAACATCTAAATCTTTAAATTCTTTTATATCTATAGGATTTCCTTTATAAATAATTTGCCCCTTCGGCTCATAACCATCCCCAGAAATATAAAATTCGTCTTGATTAAAAGTAAAAACTTTTTCAACTTTCATTTGATTATGAGTTACGGTTCCAGTCTTATCTAACGCCAAGACATTTATTTTGCCCAACACATCTAAAGACTGCATTTTCCGAACAAGAACGTTATTTGCGCTCATTCGTTTAAAGCCATACGCAAGAACAAGAGTTAGCATTACAGGCAGACTTTCTGGGATAGCAGAAACAAGCAATGCAACTGTGATTTTGAATATATTGATAGTAGATTGATTCTGTATAAGTCCTGAAACAAGCACAATGGAAACAAAAAAGAGAACAAAAATAAAAATACCTACCGATAATTTTTTTATATCTTTATATAAAGGTAATTGAGTATCAACTGTAGAGATCTTGTTTGCAATAAGACCTATTTGAGTAATATTTCCTACAGCATAAACAAGTCCTATAACATTTCCACTCGTTATATACGAACCAGCAAAAAGTACGTTTTGATTATCTATTATTGTATCTGTCTTATATTCATCAGTAAATTTTTTTAATACAGATCTAGATTCTCCTGTTAGTATAGATTCATCTACTTTCAAATTTTCTGCTTGAACAATAAGCATATCAGCTGGAACTTTGTCCCCTGATTGTAAAATAACAATATCTCCAACAACGATATCATTTGAAATAATTTTATTTCTTTTACCGGAACGTAAAACAACAGAATATACTGGTAAAGTTTTTGTCAGATTTTCAAATATAGAATCAGAACGATATCTCTGAACTGATTCTATTAAAGTATTCAAAATTACTACAAATAAAATAACGTAAAAATCAATTCTTTCTCCTATAAAAAATAAAATTATTGCTGCTAACAATAACACAACTGAGAATAAACCGCCCAATTGAATAAATAATATACTTAAAAATGATTGTCTTTTTTTGATAGATAATACATTTTTTCCAAATTCGATTCTGTTATTTATAACCTGAATTTCCGATAATCCATTCCCAGACGAATTAAATTTTTTATAATACTGTTCTAATTTCATTAAAATGAATTCTTATTAATAATTTCATATCCGAATCTAATAAATTGCTGTGATACTTCACCTCTATATACCGGAAGCTCTCCTGAATAAGGATCACAAGTAACGTTATTAATAAGAACTCCTTTAGATGAAATACACAAAGATTCCTTTTTCTTTATAATAGATTGAATCCATATAAAACCCCTTGTTTCTCCAAATATAGTCTTATCTTCAGGAACAAGCATTATAGCCCAGACCTTATTGTCTACAGTGAGATATTCGGTTCTTTTGAATTTTTGACCTGTACTACTTGTATACTCTGTTTCTTTTGTTTTTCCATAAAACAATTGATTATCCATCCCCTCAGGATATATAGATACATGATTTTGATTTGAAAAATAATTTAAAAAACTTTTGTTTTGTACTTCAGAAATAGATAATCCGACACCACTTGAGTTTTTTTGTTCTGTAACAAACATATAATCAGGGTACTGTATTTTTTTATTTAAAATATCAGAATCAAATACAGACCATCTTATATCATATACATTTACAGGAATCTTTTTAGGTACAGAAGATTCCTGCCTAAAAAACAATAATAAAAAACCGACAATGATACACAATAAAGAAAACAGAACGATAGATAAGATAAATATATTTTCTTTTTTTATAAAAAGCTTTTTTATCATATACAATAAGTATATCAGACTAATTTTCTTTTGAATTGTTCTATGAGTGGAACATCTGCAATAGGAAGATTATTCTGCTTTGCAAGGTAAGCACACACAAAATCACCAAGAACAATAGTTTCAAAAACTTTCTTATATACATCTTTATTAGATATATCTATTTCTAGATAATCTATTGATTTTTCTTTGAATATTTCTTTAAGAATAGTAAATCTCTTTTGAATCCTAGGATGATCAAGAGAGTCAGTAAGGAGAATTATCATATATTGATTTGTTTTTTCATCAAATTCAAATCCTTCTAATTCATTATGATTGCTTTCCGGTATTATATTTAGAAATGCTATTTTTTTTGCTGTCTCATTAAATTTTATTTTCCAATTATAAGCTAAATGTAAATTTTGATTTGAGGCATATACTATCGGTGTCTTAGAACTGATATGTTTAACTATTTGGTGAGAATATTCTTCTATATTACTTACATTAAGTTCAATATTTCCTAAATAATTAAAGATATCTTTTTCTTTAAGTATGTATGCAATTGCACGAGACATAATACCTAATGCTGTCCTCGGAACAAATTCTGTATGTGGGAGAATAATATAAGGATCATTATTTTTTTGTGCAAGAGAAAGTAGTTCTCCACCACAAGCTATAACTAAAACAGGAAAATCATAAAGTTGTTTAATTTTAGTATAAAAAGATAATACTTCTTCGGTATTTCCAGAGTAAGAACATGCGATCAAGAGTGAGTTTTCAAGAAATATTTTTGAATATGGAGGAAGATCATAATCTCTGTGCACATAGATATCGATACCAGGCTGAACAGTCTTCAAAATACCTGCAGCAAGGTGGGATCCCCCCATTCCACATAAAACTATTTGTTTATAATTTTTTGAAATAAGATGCACATTTACAACCTCAGGAATAAAATTAAACTGAGAATTATATGTTCTAAGTGTTTCAATCATGTATTAAGTATATCAAATTAATACACATCTAAGGGAATATGTCCCCAATTTTTTATTATTTGATCTATGATTTTCCATTGTTGAAATACCTCTTGAGTAGACACAAATGATGTAACATCACCAATTATTGCTTGATACAACAACTTTTCATAAGGTTCAAGTATAAAAATATTTTTTTCAAGATCCCTAAACTCAAATTCACGTATAGAAGTTTTATATTCATGTCCAGAATCCTTTACTTGAAACGATACTGCAATTCTAGGATTCTGACCTAAATCAAAATAAATCGTATTACCATCTATAAAATCTATTTGAATGCTTGTTTCATTTTTTTGCATAGCTTTACCAGATTCAATAGCACATGGTATGCCTGACCAATTCGGTAAATTACTATATAAGGTAACTTTAAAATAAGTCTCTGTTTCAGACTGTTTCTCTGGAACATGATCTAAATAATCTAAATACTGCCCACGCTTAAAATCTTCTTTTCTAACTTCGTCTAAAAATAAAGTTTTTAAAACTTCCTCTCTCTTTTTTCTAATGTCTTGTCCTTTAAAACTTTCCGGTTCATCCATCAACACCATGGCCAACATCTGTAATGCATGATTTTGTCCAACATCTCTTAGTGCACCAACTTTATCATAAAATTCCCCTCTTCCTTCAACAGTTCTTGTTTCAAACAATCTTATAGATATTTTTGAAATAAAATTATTGTTCCAAATTGCATTAAAAATCTTATTTTTAAATCTAAATACCAGAACATTTTCAAGAGCTTCTTTTGCGAGATAATGATCTATTCTAAATATTTTATCTTCTGAAATCACAGTTGCTAATTGTTTATCTAGTTCTTGTGCATGTTCAAAATTAGTACCAAAAGGTTTTTCTATTAATACTCTTGACCAAATTTCATCCGATGAAATACCACAAGTATGTAGTATGTTTGTCTTTTTTAAATATTCAAAAACATCAAAATAAAGTTCAGGTCTAACAGAAAGATAGAATAATTTATAAGCACAGATGTTATATTGAATATCAAAATCAATTAGAAACTTTTTAAGGTCATGGTATGACTGCTCTTGATACAAATCTCCCTGAAAATAATAGAATAGTTCCAAAAATTCTTGTCGTAATTCAAGCCCTTCTGGTAAATTTTCATTCACAAAGTCTCTGTATGTATCAGTGTTAAAATCTTTTCGAGCAAATCCTATTATTTTAGTATCTTTTGGAATTAAGTTTTTACAATACAAATTATATAAAGATTTAAAAAGTTTCTTTTTCGCTAAATCTCCCGTTCCACCAAAAATAATTATTGAAATCATATTATTTAAGCACGCTTCTTAATGCACGTATTTTATTCTCTAGTACAGTAACTTCCTGAGAAAATGTTTTGAGTGATTGTTCTATTTGTTGTAATTGATTTTGACCTGTTTCAAATATATGTTTTGCATGTTGAGATTCTCTTTCTTCTTTTTTCTTAAAAAACAGTATCCTAGAAATAGATTCAGTGATTGATCGTTTTTGAAATTCACCCTTACCTTCAAACTCTCTTTTTTGTTTTTCCAATTGTTCTAAATTCTTTTGATGTTCCATAATAATTGTTTTCTCTTTTGAAATTTTTTCTGCAATATCAGATAAAGAACGTTTAATATCTTCTTCTAATTTTTTTATTCTAGATTCTGCATCTTTAAGATTATGATCTTGAACTTGGAGCTCATGCTCTTCCTTAAGTTCTGTGTTTTGTCTAACAACAGCCTCGCGTCTAAGCCTGTTTGCCAAAGCTTTTAATCTTTCAACTTCTGATTTTTTATAAAACAATTGTGTTTCAAGTTGTTGAAGTTCACGTGTTTTTTGTTCACGAATCATAGCAATCTTTCGCTCTTCTTGTTCGCGCCTATGATTTTCTAGTGCTGTCTTTGCATTATTAGCAAGAAATTGATTCTGATTATACATACCTTTTATTACACTAATAGTATACCACTACCAATTTCTTAGATTGTTTGAGATATCACCATTTAAATATTCTCTAACTCTAGTACAAGTCGCCTTTGAGGCACCCTTGGGAAGGTTATAAATATCAGAGATAAAGATAGATGCTATTTCAAAATTAAATTTATGTTTCAAAATAGGCTTATTTGATGATATATAAGCAACAAAGCAGTAAATAATATCATTTTTACCTTCTCTCTTGTTTTGATACATACCCAACAAATACTCAAGCTGTTCAATTTCAAACCCGAGTTCTTCTTTAACTTCCCTAATAGCGGCCTGTTCAGGTGTTTCGTATTTTTTTATCCCTCCACCAGGCATAACGATTAAAGGATTATACCAATGTTTTACTAAAATTATTGAATTATCTTGAATAAGCAAAACTCGTACACCTTTTGTTTGTATTTTAAATATTTTCCAATACCACTTAATAGGTATTCTTATAATTTTATAAAGTGTATACAAAAAATCTATTATTATTTTTGTAATTTTTGTACGCATTCTATAAATTGATTTCCTCTATCTTCAAAAGATTTAAAGCTGGTAAAACTCGCAGTTGACGGAGATAATAATACAATGTCACCTGCTTGTGCACGAGATTCCGCAACACTCACAGCTTCATTCATAGTCTGTACCTCTCCAAAAATTTCAACATCTGATTCTGATGCAAGTTTTTTTAATTTTGTATTTGCATTTCCAGGTAAAAAGACAACTGCTTTTACAAAACTTTGCCAAGTATCTTTCATGGAATCATACGATATATCTTTATCAGCACCACCAGAAATCAGTATGATATTTTTAATCTTTCCAAGAGCCTCTAATGCTTTTACTGTAGCATCAGGACTTGTGGATTTAGAGTCATTTATATATTGAATATCTTTTATTGAAGCAACTATTTGCATCCTATGTTCAAGCCCTGAAAATGAGTAAAAGGACTCTATAATTTGATCACTTGGAGATATGTTTAATTTATACAATACACCACATACAAAAGCGGTATTATATATATTATGCAAGCCTTTAATTGCTAGTTTTTGAATATTTGGAAGATAGACTTTTTTTGAATCTTTATCAATACATACTATTGAGTCATTTTCCAAAGTAACAATCTCAACATTTTTTTGATTTTCAAAATTTATACCCCACACATATTTAGCTCTAAGATTTGGTAATATATATTTTTTTGTATATTCATCATCATAATTTACAAAAACTTCTGTTTTTAAGTAATCAATTCCCCCCATTTTTGCTTTTGCATAAAGCTCTTTTTTACCATGATACCTATCAAGATGATTATCAGAAAGATTGAGGATACAAGCGATATCAAAATAGTCTTGTTCTTTTAAGTACTCAAGCTGATAACTTGATGTCTCAAGTATAATAACAGGAGAATCTGTTTTAAAATTATCCAAAAAATCAAGCGGAGAGGTCCCAATGTTACCCCCCAGATACACGTCTATTTTTGTATTTTTAAGAACATGATATATAAGACTTACTGTCGTACTTTTTCCATTTGAACCTGTCACAGAAATTATTTTTCCATTCGGATATTGTGCTCTAAATATTCTGGAAAAAGCATTTATGTCTGTTATGTACTCAATATTATTTTCTTTTGCCAAGAGTATTATTTTGTGATCATCATGAACACCCGGGCTCGCAATGATATAATCGTATGTTTTTATATCTGGTTCATATGATGAATCTCCAAAATATATATTAAATTTTTTATCTGAAGAGAAATCAGACAAAGTTACATAATCAACACTACTTGAAATTTTATCTTCAAAAACATCTACATTGATATTATTTTTTAAAAAATATCTTGCAATAGATTTTCCAGAAACACCAAAACCGATAACCGCTATTCTATTTTTTTGAATTTCTAATCCTTTCATAATTGCCATTATTGTACTTTATTTATTAATAAATCTCTAACCCTATAAATAGGTCCTGCCCCTATTGTTAATACTACAAATCTTGAAAGATTTTTTGTCAATAGACTTTGGGCTATTTTCTCATATGTCTCACAATGAAATATGTTCTTTATGTTTGAATAAGTTCGAATACTTGAAATAATATCTTTTATGTTTAGTTTTTCAATATCTTCCTTAGTATCAGCTAATGCAGGAATAATATCAGTAACATAAACTTCATCTACATTTTTAAAAGATTTACCGTATTCTCTCAAAAAAGTACCCATAAGATGGTACTGGCGTGGTTCAAAAACCGCAAGAATTTTTTTCTTTGGAAAAAATTGTTTGACTCCATCAATTAAATTTTTAACTTGTGTTGGGTGATGAGCAAAATCATCTATGAATATAGCTCCGTTTTTTTCTACTGTTTCAAATCTTCTACCAACACCTGTAAATTTTTTTAAAGATTCTCTATAGTTATTTGTCGGATACCCCATTGATCTAAGTAAAATGAAAACATATGCTGAATTTAAAATATTGTAAGTACCCGGAATTTGAATTTTTATATTTTTCTCTATGCATACATTCTCTTTAAAAATAGAATATACCGAATATGTTTCATCTAACTTTACATCTCGTATAACAAAATCATTTGAGGAGTTAAAACCACATGTAATAACCTTACCTGCATGAGAAGCACAAACTTGCCTTAATGTAGGATTATCCCCATTTATAATAAATGTTGAAGTATCTTTATGTGTCCTAACAAAAGACCTAAAAGCTTCATTCATTTTTTCTTCTGTTTTATAGTATTCCATATGACTCTTCTCAAGAGAAGTTATGATTGTATAATCTCCTGGTAAAAACAAAAAAGATTTAGCATACTCGCAAGATTCAACAACACAATAAGGACTATCCGTTGATTTTTGATAGCTATCAAACTCTTTAATATATGCACCTGTAATAGAATTAACACCTCCCGATTCTTTTTCAAGAGCAATACTAGCAAGTGCACTTGTTGTACTTTTGCCGTGACTTCCAGCAACACTAATCCTCAACAGATCTTTCGTCACATATCCTAGAAATTCTGCTCGAGACATCTGTTTAATTTTTTGATCAAAAGCAGATAATCTTTCTGGATGATTTTCTGGAATCACAGAACTATAAACAACAACTGTGTACTTTTTATTTATATTTGAATATTCTTGAGAATAATTTATACATATACCCTTTTTAGACAACCTATCTGATTCATTTGTTCTTCTTATATCGCTCCCGGAAACAAAAAATCCTTTTGAGATACAATATTCTGCCAAACCATTTAATCCTTTACCACAAATTCCTATAAAATACACATGCTCTTTTGCTATGTTTTTCATATAGAACAAAATACAACACATCTTTCATTAAAAAATAAAGAAATTGTAACTTTTTTATAACATTGTACAATAGACATATTATTAAGATTTAATAAAAGATTATGGAATTTGTATTTTTACTTGGAAGATTAATTTTTGGCGGTTTTTTTCTAATGAATGGAATTAATCATTTTACTCAAAAAAAAGGGCTGACTGAGTATGCAAAATCAAAGCATATTCCCTCACCAGAATTTGCAGTTACCTTTACAGGGGCATTATTATTTGTATGTGGATTATCAGTTATCTTAGGTATATTTATTCCAATCGCACTATTTGGACTTATTACTTTTCTTTTTGTAACTTCCTTTACAATGCATGCGTTTTGGAAAGATACAGATGCAGGAGCAAAAATGAATAATAATATTAGTTTTATGAAAAATATGGCGCTTCTTGGTGCATGTCTTATGATGTATTTTATTGAAAGTTGGCCACTTAGTCTCTAATAATTAGAAACATCTTAAAATGGTGAAAGGCGTCGAAACCCCTGGGTTTCGACGCCTTTTTCCGACAGATTTTCATTCCAGCTTATCCCCTCGAGCAAGTTCGAGGTTTTTCCGAACTCGTCTACCGAGATTCCGGCGACGATTAATCGCAGGAACCCACTCGTTTTCTGAAAGAAATCGATAGCCGGCATTTTCGCAAGAGACAGCCACCTTAAATTGGTACTGTTTCCCCTGTTCCTTTGCTGCGGCATAAATCTCACGAGCAGTATTGGTGTCGGAATACCAACAATGTTCATGAGGCATGCCCTCGATCTTGATTTTGTTTGGTTCAGCGTCAGGATCAAGTCCAAGCAAAGCTTGACGAATGTGTTCTGGAGGATTGACAATGAGGCATGGTCTGCTTTTCATGACGGTGATTAGTTAGAGCTTCACCAGTCTTTATACACCCAAACTAAACCAATATCAACTATTTAATAACAACAGGAATATAAAGTCTTTTAACTTTTAATTCACCTTCCTCATCTCCTTGAACATTTTCAGATTCAATAATTATTGTTGCATCACCCTTATAATTAAGACTTGTAACAGGTACAGTCAACTCAAAAGGTACTCGTTGTGTGGTCATCCAGTCAGACAATGCCTGAATATTACCTACAGCAATCTCTTTAAATGTATTATTCAAAATTCTGAAGTGTGCATTTGCTTCAAAATACCAGCTACCAGGAATTGCACCTTTTACAGTAAGGATGTCTGATATAGAAGAACCAGCACTAGGAGATTTTATTTCAACATCAGAGTAGTCTGCATTTTGTAATTGAAGTACAGGATTTATTTTATTATCTTTTATTTCAAAAACAAACTGTGTAGGAATTGTCGGTTCTTCCGCAAAACTTTGTGTTAATAATCTATCCTTAAAATTAACTTTTGCCTTATCTTGATTGACCATAATCGAATCTATTATAATTCGATCACCAAGTACAATTGAATCTAAATGTGCATTTGAGTTTTTATCAAAAATTCCAATATACATGAACTGCCCTGTACCACCAGAATTATACATATACGGAATTATTGCCAGACTATCCGAATAAGAAACCTCTTGATCTGATTTAAGTGATATATACTCTGTATCGGTAGCTCCTGCATTACCTTCATATGTTCCTGTATATTCTGTAGTATCACCTTTTTTTTGTAGTTGGATTTCTCGACCGGATATAGTTTTTATTTTTAATGTTGAAAAATCAATCTCCCCTTTTTTATTTTGTTCAACTTTCTCACAAGAACTTGTTGCCGGATTAAACCTAAATCCATCTTCACATTTATTTCTATCTTTATTCTTTTCAATAAAATACAGATATCCTCCAAAACCAACCAGGGCTATTAAAATAAAAATTATTAATTTCTTCATATACCCAAGTATATCACTTAAAAAACTCTTGTACGGATAAGTGTATATAACAGAACCGGACAATTTATAGAATTACCTATTTGTTCTGCAAGTGCACGTATGTAAGTTCCAGACGAAACCTCTATTTCAAAAGCAATTGTTTGTACTTTTTCTGGCATTACTTTTATTAATTTATCCCAAGTTTCTAAAATTTCCCTTTGCCTAAAATCTCCTTCAATATTTTGAATAATATTAATACAATCTTTTATTATTTCATCTTTAGAAATTTCACTAATTATAATATTTGAAATTTTATATATCTTAACTTTTCTCTCAGGGCGAACAATCTTAAAATTTTTTTTACGTGCATATTCAAAGAGCGGTATTCCAGATACTGTTTTTGATGAAAACCATGGATATGTTTGCTTTTCTACTTTTAAGAGACCCTTTATTGCATACTCCAAAACTTTTGGCTCAATATTTCTAAAATTAGTTTTTTGAATAATGCCCAGTGTATCACCGGTATCAGTTTCACAACCAATTAGAAATTCAGCTCTATATACCTTATTTTTATTTAAAAATTCTTTTCTATTTTTATTTTCTTCTGCTCCAACAAGTATAGGTAATACACCTTCAGCCATCGGATCAAGACGACCAGCATAGGATAAAATAGAGTCTTTATATTCAGGATTTTCTTTTCTTAATCTGTTAAGCGCCTGAAGCGGGGTTTCACCTCTTTTTTTATAAAATTCAATCATTACGACAGATTACTGTATGTCCGGCAAAATTACAAAGAATTCAGAACCTTTATTTCTACCCTCTGAAATTGCCCCTATTTTACCTTGGTGTTTTAATACAATTTCTTTTGCTACAAAAAGGCCGTATCCTGTACTATCTACATTTGTTTTTAATGCTTCCTCTCCTTTCCCACCTTCGGTGAATAATTTTTGTTTATCAGACTCACTTAATCCAACCCCCGTATCAATAACTGAAAACTTCACTTGATTTGTTTCTCTCTTTAAAATAACTTTAATCGTACCTGTTTGTGTATAAAGTATCGCATTAGTAATAAGATTCTTAAATACTTCCTTTATGTGTACAGGATCAACTTGTATCTTTATTTCCGGCTCGATATCGAAAGTCAAGTCAAGGTTTTTTTCTTGAGCAAGTTCTTTTCTTCCTTCTATAACATCAGCGATGATGGCCGACACATTTGATAATTCTTTTTTAAATTCAGTTTTTCCTGTCTTAAGATCTGAAGCCTTAAGAATTGCAAGAACCGTTTCTACAGCTCTCGTATTAGACTCAAAACCATATTTTGCCATTTCTTCTGCTTTTGCAGGTAATTCTCCATAGTCTTTTGCAACCATTCCATCAAATATATTTCTTGATTTTGTAAGATATCCCTTAATCTGATGAGTAACAAAATGCAAAAGTGATTGTTGATTCTGATTTATTTTTTCTAATTGAATAGCTGTTTCTTGGACAATATTTCTAATTTCAACTTCCTTTTTTATATTTCTTATTAATAATAATCCTGTGATGACAACAAAAATAAAAGTAAACAGATTCAGAATAAGTGCTAAAATATTTTGCAAGTATAAAAATTGAGAACTTACAAGAAGAACAATTCCCAACACTAACAACTCGGTTGAAATTATCTTTAAGTTTATTATTTTATACCTATTAATCGCAAAGGTTAACATAACGATAAAGATAAGCATTCCAAATAAGCCATAAAATTCAAAATTATAGTTACCTGTATAACTAGCAAAATATCCCATTATAAGAAAAGAGAGAAAGAAAATTAAAGTCCCAATTCCAGATATAAGTATTGCTTTTTTCTTTCTTTTATCATGCGGAACATTTCTAATAAGAATCCAAATAAGCCAAACAGACATGACCAACTTAACAAAAGAGGAATAGTAAAGATATATTTTATTCTCTATAGCAACACATTCAGATAAATCGATGCCGACGATATGATATTTTGAAAAACTAAGTAAGATAATGGGTGTTATTAGAAATATCCAGATTAATTTTATTTTATTGCTAATATCGTGTTCATATATAAGTATATAAATAAAGTAAAGTAAAAATATAAATACAGAGGTAGAAAATATCTCTATATTTGACCAAGCAAATAACATTATTTCGTTGTTATCATAGAATATCCATATCGCAAGATTTGATATTATCCATAGTAAAAAGCTTGTAACAAAACCCAAAAAAACTTTCTTAATTAACTTTTCTGTATTACTAAAAAGTACAATAACCAGAGAGACAAAAGCTGCTATTATGGGAAAAAAATGAGAATATATTAACAATCCAAATACATCGTCAACAAAACTTTTACAATATTGAATATTTTGATATGTATTATAAATCATATTTCTCTTTAACAATATTCTTTATGTCTTGATTATAAAAGAAAAACAAAGAGTTGTCTTCATCTTTTATTGGTAATGCTGGTAAAACTAGAGGTTTAATTCCAAATTTTTCTTTTATAAAATTGAAAGAAGGCCATACTTTTTCCTCGAAAAATTTTTGTTCATCCAAATCACCAAGTAAGAAGTTGTCGAAAAGAACTCCATGAAATAAAAATAATGCTAAAAATTTTGCATAATACCCATCTTTATCTACTCTTACGTGATCAAACCACTGAGATATATCAAAAAAGTTTACATCAAATCCGAGGTCTTCAAATAATCCTTTATGAAAATCTACAAGACTCAAACCTTGTTTTACATAGATATCCGAAAGAATTTTTCCTTCACTTTCATTTATATTCACAATATTTTTTTTACTTACAATAATATCCTTATTTGAATTAAAACCATCAACAAAACACATTTTTACTAAATGATACTTTTCAGAGTTTTTCATGACTAATTTTCCTCTAGTATAGTTACAAAATACTTTATCTAAATGAAGTTCTTGCATTACATCAAAGACATACCAATGTTCGTAGTTTGGAGTTTGTATAGCTCTCACTAAAACTCCATGCTGTTTTTCTGTATTTAAAAAAATAGGAAAATCATCACCTAGATAATCGAGAACTTTAAGCTTTAATTGTTCATCTGTCTTTCTTATATATAATTGTTCGACAACTTCAGAATAAGAACTGTAAAATTCATCTCGATATTTTTGATTCATTTTATTTTATTTTTTACAAAAGTATCCTGATAAGATATTTGACTTTG
>CAZDRR010000006.1:24057-30258 GCA_964507955.1 uncultured Candidatus Saccharibacteria bacterium
CTTATTTCTTTAACATTGATTTTTAAGTTCATATCACTTTACAATTATATCATCTCAAACATTGAAAGATAAATGGGGATAAGTTATAATTCTAAAATTATGAATTGGTTTATATTATCCCTTATACCACCGATCCTATTTGCGCTTGCTGTCTACATAGATAAATATTTAATATCAAGATTTAAGAATAAAAATACACAAGAAGAAACGAGCGATGTAGGATCGCTAATACTATACTCTTCCCTCTTTGGGATCATAATATGTTTATTCCTACTTATTATCTTTAGAGGTTCGATATTTGAAATAAGTAATTATGATAAGTTAATATTAACTGCAAGCGGACTTTGCGGTGTTTTTGCGATGATATTTTATTTATACGCAATAGAAAAAGATGAAGCTTCAATCGTTGCACCTTTATTTCAATTGATTCCTATTTTTGGTTTATTATTTGAATTTTTGATAATCGGAACGGTTCCCTCAAGTATACAAATTTGGGGTTCTCTACTTATCGTATTATCTGGTATAGCCCTTACGATGGAGTTCGAATCCTTAAAAATAAAAAAAATAAAGTTAAATATTTTTATCCTAATGTTCCTATCTTCCATGTTTTTTTCAATGATTGCTGTACTCTTTAAATTTGTAACAGCAGACGAGAGTCTCTTTTGGATTTCATCATTTTGGGAATATTTAGCTTGGGGATTTTTGGGTATTATTCTATTTTTATTTAATAAAAAATACAGGAGAAGCTTTCTTAACTCATTTAAAAATGATGGTATTACAATATCTGGAATAAATTTATTAAACGAATCTATCAACACTATTGCTAATTCATCAAAAAACTTTGCAGCATTATTGGTCCCCGTAGCCCTTGTATATAGCGTAGAAGCTCTTCAACCTATGTTTATATTCTTTTTTGGAATTATTGTAAGTGTTTTCTTTCCAAAAATAATAAAAGAAGATATAAGCAGAAAGGCATTAATTCAAAAAACTTTATTCATTGTACTGATGATAATCGGAACAATTCTACTAATAAAATAAAACAGCGGTCAAGGACCGCTGTTTTATTTTATTAATTATTTTCTCGCGTTTTTCTTTCTATCATTTTCTGTTAGAAATTTCTTTCTAAGCCGAATATCTGTTGGAGTAATCTCAAGATATTCATCATCTCGCATCATACCAAGTGCTCTCTCAAGAGTAAGGTCAAATGGTGGTGTAAGTTGAATAGTTCCATCAGATCCAGATGCTCGCATATTTGTAAGTTGTTTTCCTTTTGTAGGGTTTACAACCATATCATCTCCTTTTGATGTATATCCAACAACCATACCTTCATATACTTCTGTTGTTGGTGAGATATAAAGCACACCCCGGTCTTGTAGTGTTCCAAGTGAGAATGCAAGAGCTTTACCTGTTGCCATTGAAATCATTGAGCCATATTCGGTTTTTTGAATCTCTCCAGCATATGCATCAAATTTTAAAAATACACTTGTAAGAATTCCTTCTCCTTTTGTATCTACTATAAATTCGTTTCTATACCCAAGAAGACCTCTCGTAGGAACATGAAATACCATTCGCGTTTGTCCATGCATAGGTTTCATGTCCATCATGATACCCTTTCTATTCCCCATTTTTTCAATAATTGCTCCTGTAAATTCATCAGGAACAAAGACAGTGGCTTCTTCGTATGGTTCACATTTTACTCCATCAATTTCTTTAATGATAATCTCTGGTTGCGATACTGCAATTTCAAATCCTTCTCGTCGCATTTGTTCAAGAAGTACTGCAAGATGAAGTTCTCCTCGTCCGAATACTTTGTATTCTGCACCGTTTCCAAATTCCACTCTAAGCCCTACGTTGATTTCAAGTTCTTTTTCAAGTCTATCTCTAATCTGTCTTGATGTGAGAAATTTTCCTACTCGCCCTCCAAATGGAGAATCGTTTACAAACATATTTAAAGAAAGTGTTGGTTCATCAACAAGAATTTCTTCGAGTGTATGTGTTGAAGCATCATCAACAAGTGTATGTCCAATATAAATATCAGGAAGTCCTGCAACCATAACAATATCTCCTGTTGTTGCTTCTGATACTGCTTTTTTATCAAATCCTTCAAATGTAAATAGTTTTGTTACTCGTCCTGTATATGCGTGACCTTTTGGATCTTTTGCAATAATTGTTGAACCATCTTTGATTGTTCCTGCATATACTCTACAAATACCCATTCGTCCTAGAAAGTTATCATATGCAAGATTAAACACTTGTGCTTGAAGTGGAGCATTATCTTTTTCTGTATCAGATGCAGCAGGAACTTTTTCAAGAATTAAATCAAGAAGTGGTGAGAGATCTTTTGATTCATCTTCCATGTTTCGTTTTGCAACACCCTCTCGTCCAATTGCATAAACAGTTTCAAAATCAAGCTGTTCATCTGATGCTCCAAGATCAAAGAAAAGTTCATACACTTCGTCATGAGCTTTCTTCACATCAGCTGCTGGCTTATCAATTTTATTTAAAACAAGAATAGGTTTTAAACCAAGCTCAAGAGATTTTTTAAGTACAAACTTTGTTTGTGGCATAGGACCTTCTGCGGCATCCACAACAAGAAGCACAGAATCAATTGATCGAAGTACCCGTTCCACTTCAGAACCAAAGTCGGCGTGACCTGGTGTGTCAAGAATATTAATCTTTGTATCCTTATAAAAGGCGGATGTATTCTTAGCATAAATAGTAATACCTCGCTCTTGCTCGAGAGCATTTGAGTCCATAGACATACTTCCATCAGACATTCCTGTTTGTTGAAGAATCTTATCAGTAAGTGTTGTCTTCCCATGGTCCACATGGGCAATAATTGCAATGTTTCTAATTTCCATAAAATAAGTAAATTAATAAAAAGTTGAAGTTAGATTAAAACATATTTTAATTAAAAAGGCAAGAAAAAAGCCCATTTTATGGGCTTTTTTCTTGCCTTTTTAAGGTATAACAACACTTATTTCTTCTTTGCAACCTTCTTCTTTGGAGTTGTTTGAGCCTTTGCAACTTTTACAATACTCTTCCAACTCTTCTTAAGATCAGCAACTACTTCTGCAAGTTCTTCAGGAGCAACAGACTTTACAGCCTTGTACTTCTTCTCAACTGCATCAACTACCTTGTGATAGTTTTCTTCATTTACTTCCTTAAGAGTTTCGAGTTTTTCAATTACTTCTCCTTTTGCTTTAAGTACCCAACCTTTAATTGCTTTTCGCTTCTTCTTTCCTGCGTCTGTTCCATAGAGGAATACCCCTCCTGCAACAGCAGCAAGTCCTGCGAGTGCAAGACCTACTTCCAAACCATTACCAGCTTTTTTCTTTGCTGGCGCTTTCTTTTGTGCCATTTTTAAATTTAATTATTTTATAAAAAGTTTTCAGGATATACCTGAATAAATCAGATATTAATCTTTCGGTGCATCTTTATGTATTTTACCACGACGTGTAAAACTTTTTGCAAGAATAGTCCCCAGTGCAGTTGCCACAATCCTCTCTAGGATTCCTCCTTGACTAAGCACTTCATCTATCTTCTCTTTTATAGAATTAACTGATTCCTTTCCTGTTTTTGTTGCATAAAAGGCAAATAGTTCAAATTCTTTTATTACAAGCTTTATCTTTTGAATAATTAAAATTAGATAAATCCCAATAATTGTTACAAAAAATAATGCAATAAGAGCAATAAGTGAAGTGATAAAAAAGAAAATGTCCATTTGAATAAATTCATTCATATAATTAGTATAACAAGAGAAAAATTTTGTGCGAGGATACAATGAGTATAACTTATTCAAAAAAATTAATATTCAAAAGTTTACTGAATTTTTGTTTATCCGAATTGACTTCTTCCGTATTTTTTCCTCTATGTATAGCATTTCTGTAATAAACATCATTAAGACCAGCCATTGGATAACCTGTATGTTCTCCAAATAAATAACGTATTGAGTCTTCATCACATTTTGCAGGTTCTCTATCAAGTCCTGTTATTTTTATAACTTTATCAATAATATTCTTATCTCCCCTTAAAAGCAGAATAGTACTTGGTCCCTGAAGAAAATGTTTTGCTGATTCAAATTGTGCACCCCTATTTTTAACAAATTTTTCATCTTCTATATCCTCACCTAATTCAGAGTCAGGATGAGGATATTGGTACATAATTCCATTAACAAACGTCGGCTCCAATATTGTTGTTATTTGTTTTTCAATTTGTAGTCCATCTTTTTCAAAACGAGAAATTATTTCTTGAAGACGATCTCTCGCATCAGGTTTAACAACAACAATCATACTGTCTGGTTCTTGCTCGATAGAAGAATCATTTATACTAGGTACTTTATCTAAACTTTCCATATATTATTCAAATTTATCAAATGTAACAGTTCTAATAGTATCAAAATCATAGCCATAATGTTTAAAGACATATCTAGGGTTTTGATCGAATCTTTCCTCCCAATTAAAACCAAGTTTATCTGCAACTTTTTGTAAGGCTTCTACTGAGTCGCCCTCTAATTCAACATATACAGGAATCTTGGGCCAAGTATCAATATCCAATGTAACACCATCTAACTCAAATGTATGTCGATACTTTTCAACTATTCTGTAAGCTATCCAATCCATTGCTTCTATGAATTGTTTTGCAGAATCAAAATTTGAAACTTCAAACTCTATTTCTTTTGTAGTGTCAATTCCTTTTTCTTTGTTAGACTTATGGGTCAAAAATATTTTGTCTCCTTTCTTTCTTAATTTAATAAAAGTATTGTTCTCTAAACTTTTTAATTCTTTATCATAAAAAATAATTTCATTAAGTTTAAATTCTCCCTTATCAAGAGCACCCAAATCTTTTAGTTTCTCTATTACCTTATCTTTATCAATTTCTAGAAATCGTGTCTCTATTTCTGTTTTCATATATTTAATTATACCAAAATAAAAATAACCCGTACGAGTTGTTTAAATTGAGCCACAACTCGTACGGGTTATTTTTAATCTTACTTTTACTGTTCAATAAATGTAAACGCTTTTCCTCCCTTTCCTCCTCGTCCTGTTCGACCAATTCGGTGAACATAGTCTTCATACGTAGCAGGAACATCATAGTTAATTACATGTGACACATCCGACACATCAATTCCTCGTGCAGCAACGTCTGTTGCAACAAGAACTTGTGCTTTATGATTTTTAAACGCATTAAGTGATCGTTGTCTGTGTGAATGCCTTTTATCTCCATGAAGTGATTCTGCTTGAATACCTTTATTTATAAGCATTTCTGCAAGTCTCTCTACTCCGTGTTTTGTTTTTCCAAAAACAATCACCTTATCAAATCCCGGTTGTGAAAGTAGATCTGCAAGCACATCTACTTTTGATTCTCCTCGCTTGATATAGATAACATCTTGTTCAACACTCTTTGCAGTATCCCCTGTCTTCACAGAAATTCTAACTGGATTATTAAGAAATTCTCCAATTAATCTTTCAATTTCTTTTGACATTGTTGCAGAGAAAAATAGTGTTTGTCTTTCTTTTGGCATTCGTTCCATAAAGTATCGCATATCACCGATGAATCCCATATCAAGCATTCTATCTGCTTCATCAAGCACAACAGTATTAAATGTTGAGAGATCTAAAACTTTTCTATCCATTAAATCCTTAATCCGTCCCGGTGTTCCAATAACAAAGTTATTAAAGAATCTGAGTGTCTTAATCTGTCTAAATATAGGTGCACCTCCAACACATACAGCAGAAAAGATTCCCATACCACTACAAAATGCCCGAAATTCATCATCAATTTGAGTTGCAAGTTCTCGTGTTGGTACAACAATAAGAATTTGTTCATCTTTATTTTGAATTACTTTATGAATAAGTGGTAGAAGAAATGCTGCAGTCTTACCTGTTCCAGTATTTGCAATACCTACAACATCAACTCCTTCAAGCACATGTGGTATAGCATGATCTTGAATAGGAGTAGGAATAACATATCCCTTCTTTGCAATATTTTTTTGAATCTTTGCATCAAGTGCAAAATCAATAAACGCATGCTTTGGAATAAATTCTACAACCTCTTCGGTTACAACTGCTTTGTTAATAAACTTTGAAACATCAATGTGAGAGCCTTGGAATCTTCCTCCTCGCCCTCCACTTGATCGACGTCGTGGTCCACCAAATGATGAACCTCCTCGAGAACCACCTCGGTATCCACCTCGGTCGC
>CAZDRR010000007.1:0-26724 GCA_964507955.1 uncultured Candidatus Saccharibacteria bacterium
AACCCGTTTCCTCCTGTATCTCAAATCTGGTTGATTTACCCTGCTCTACAGCCCTAAGGACTGTTTTCATGGTTGATACAGGTCTGGTGAATTTGACGGATTGGCCTTTTTTCAGCATTTAAACCCCTGTGCAGCTAGATTCTGGTGGTGTTTCTAGTTCTATTAGTTTATCCAAATAGTGTCTTGCCTTCTTCAAGTCATCAATACCACCCTTATCCCTCCAGCGGCTAACGTACTTGATTACGTTTCCTTCAAAGTATCCAATCTGGTTAGCAGCTATATAGTCCCACGGCTGTATATCCTTGGCTTTGTAGTGCATTCCACCGATTTGCATTGCGTTTGCGTTACGGGCGAACCCGCCACCTGTATTAATTGCTTCCATTCTGTAGTTCCTTCAGTTTTTGTTTGTATTTCTCTTTAATCGCAATCAGTTCATACCTAGTCCATTTATGTGGCTGGTTATCTGCTTCTAAGGCTTCCACCCTGTCAATGCCAATGCGGTTGATAAGTCCCAGTCTGTAATCGACTGCCCGCCCTGCTCCGTATCTGTTGCAATAGACCAGTTGGCGGTGGACGTTATCCTCGTTGAATCTAAGGTGCGAGGCACTTCCTGTGCTTCTGTAGTGGCCCGCGTCCCATCCATGCGCTCCAAGGCCATCAACCTGCGTTCCTGTGCGTCCGCAACAGATACATGGCTGGTGGCTATCTCTTGCCCGTATGTAAGCGTTAAATGCAATTTGTGCCTCCTTAATTAGGTCTGGTATCCGTTTCAGCGCTTCCTTGCGCTTCCTAAACTCTGCTCTTTCTACCTTTGCAGCAGCTAGTGCTTTTTTTCTTTCCTCACGTTCTAGTCTTGCTGCCTGAGATATTGCGTAGTCATCAATACATTCAGGATGTATTCGCTGGCCTTGCTCTAGTTTCTTTTTGCAGTGTGGGCAACGTGTACGGTTAAACGTCATTCCTTTGGCTCCAGGTCATAGAACACCACACCCAACTCAGTAGCTGCAAAAGCTTCTACTTGGTCACAGAAAGCGGAAAACTCTGGAATATCTAAATCTGTGCTGCTCATTCCAATTACTTCACCGTTGGGCAGTTCAACCACGCCAATAAATTGACGCTTGAATTGTTCGTGCCATACGTCAGCACTGAATTGCTTTCCATTTACTACTGCTTGCTCTGCTACCTGCTTCAGTACCCCATTTCCCCAATATCTGCGGTTTTGGGCTTTGGTGCGCTTCATCCTGCTTACTGTTAAAACCCACCTACCACCCGCTTGCAATACTGTGGACAGAAATGGGAAAAGCTGAGACTTGATAGATGCCCAAGCCTGCTGCTTGTTGAATAAGTCAATTGACAGGGTTTCGCTCATTCAACCTCCTGAGCATTTCTTGTTTAAGTCGCTCGTCGATTCCTTCAAACATTCGTTCAGGTGTTGCTGCGAGTTCCTTTGCCCTGCGCCATGCGTATTCCTTTGTTCCTGGGCAGCTTGCAAGTTGGATGAGGTGTTGTAGGTATTGGTCATATAGATTCAATTTGCCAACCCACGACGAGCCATACCAACCACTGCGGGACTTATCTTTTCGCCAGATTCAAAGCGGGAAATAACCAGCTTTGCCCAATCCCTGTCACGTACCTTTGAAACAGGTTTGACAGACATTGATTCCTTCAGCTTGGCAATCTCAGACTTCATGCGGTCAGGATTAGCCTGTGGCGCTGGCAAGGCAAGGTGCTGCTTTGCTGGTGCCTTCATGCAGATTCCACGGAACTGCTGAACAGTCGGCGGTCTTTCTGGCAAGTGGTCAAAAGCAAACGCAATCGCTTCAGGCCAGTTTTCAAAACCTGCCAACTCATGCGCCCAGTCGGTCTTTACGTCACCGATTGACAAACCTTCCCAGCGTCCGATGAACTCGCGCCCGTAAGCAAGGGACAGTTTTGTAAAGATGCGGTCTACCCATTCAACAGGAATGCTCATCGCACCACCTCCACCATTTCGATAGTTCGGAAAAAGTCACCAGCAGGGATGGACGGGTCAACCGCTGCAATCTGAGGGACTGCCTCTTGCATACGGAGCCTCATAGAGCGCTGATAAGGTGTCTCCGCTGCATGGGTATTACCAACCTTGTTTTCGTGCAGCCAAGACGGGTCAAAACTCGCCCAGCCACGTTCACAGCAGATGACCAATGCCTCGCCAACCGTAAAACCAGCAGAAGCTGCCTTCTTTGCGATTCCTTCAAGCGTTGTTTGGGTAAGCGGTGAACGCTTTGCTTTTCGGATTTCCAACCAGTCAGACCAAACCTGTTCATCAACACCAGCAGGACAAGGAAACGCAGCGCGTTTACCTTTAATCTTGGTTAATGGTTTATGGTTAGTGGTTAATGGTTCTTGGTTAGGTGGAGGTTCGTGCTCAACCGTGGTAGGTTCGTTCACGGTGTCAGCACGGTTCGTGCGTTTAGCCTCACGCTCCGTTGCAATCCTGCTATTTATTTCAGCATTTCGGTGGTACTTAGCCACCTCATCGCTGATGCGGCTTTGCACATACTTTCCGTCAACAAGATCAAAAAAACGGGACAAAACAAACTTAACCGCAGTGATTTCAGCATCAGTACGCGCCCAGCACCAATCTATTGCTTCATCCTCAGTAGGGAACCGTTCACGGTCGTAGCACGAATCAATAAGAAGCGTGTACGCTCCGTGCTCCAGCATTGAAAGCCTCCCAGCTTTCTTGGCATAGTCGCCAATGTTTCTCTTGTAGTAATGCATTCACTCGGCCCCTTCAAAGGCGTTGGAAATGCTTTCAATCGCATGTGCTAGGACGGTGCAAGCCTCTGGCGAAGTCAGGTAAATGATTGATTCCTCTGCGAAGCAATCGCGTTGGACAATCTTCACAACACCATCAACAAACTCGACTGATGTTTGGTCTTGTTGCTTCAGAACTATCATTTGGAAGCACCCCCAAACGATTCGGGCGCTTGACCAAAGAAGCGGCAATAGTTCTTGCCCTCTACCTGCTTCTTTGTGATAGTCCAGCCTTGCTCACGAAGGTCTGAGATTCGGCGTGAAGGCGTTACCGTTGGCAGAAGGTCACACATCTCCATGCTTGTGACGCCCTGCTTACGCTTTAGCAGCGTTTTCAGAATAGCTAGTTGGCTCTCTTTACATGCCTGTGGCATAATTTCTCCGTTACTTGGAAGCCCGCCAAACGTGTTCGCAGCACTGGTGGGCTTTTCTTTTGCCTGTGACTTAGAGGCGCACAGGCACTGCCTATAAACACATGGGTTTAATCACACCTTGAAAGATGCGGATTCATTCCGATACTTCTTTCCCCTGCGCGGCAAAATCGTTGGCTCTGCCTTCAATGCGCCGCCTGTGATGTGTTCAAGTTGAAGCTGTCGCAGCGGTGGCGGGTAGTCACCCCACGACTTAGAAATAGTGCTTTGGTCAACACCCAAGACGGCAGCTAGTGCGGTCTGTGTTCCAAAGTGGTTGATTGCGTCCGTTTTCTTCATGGTGCGCCGATTATGGCACATACCATACGGCATACGCAATTTATTTTTTTAGGATGGGACTAAAGTGGCGCTATGGAAACCGTTGGCAAGCGAATCAAAGCCCTACGCATCAAGAAGGGCATCAACCGTCAATCAGACTTTGGGGAGATGCTTGGCATCGACCAAAGCACCGTTTCAGACATTGAATCAAAGAGCCGCAAGTTCTATGCGGAAACACTACTAAGAATGTCCGAAGTGCTGGATGTGTCCCCGTGGCACATCATGCATGGAGGGGAGGAAAAAGATATGACTTCTATTGAGTTGACCAGGATTTACCAGCAGCTACCAGAGGCCGAAAGAGCCATGCTGCTAAAGATGGCACAAGCACTGTTGCCGAACACAGCAAACCGCAAGGTGGCGTAAGAGTCCCCGCCAAAATTTACCAATTCCCATCTAAAGCTATCGCAGGAAAAGCAGCACATTTCCGATAGACAATGCCAGCCATAGCGCTGGCTTTTTTTCGTCCTTTTTAGGTGTTTACCCTACATCTGCAAAAATTTTTTTAAATTTATGTTGCATTCCCTATGGCATATGCCATAATACATCCCATGCCGCAGTGATCGCACAGCGGACAGGTAGCCAAAAGCCGACGCGAAAGCAAAGAGCCAACTGGAGGCTGGAACCAGTCAGTGATGCGGGGATGCGCCATATAAGACCCGCGAAGTTTCACAAGCATCTTGAGTGACAGGGTGCTTCTGAAACAACTAGGAGAGAAACATGAACATGAAAGCATTTTTGATCGTTGAGGGAAACAACGAAAAGACCGCTGATTGGTTTTATGCCTATGCAAGCTGGCAAGCACTTGATGAAGCCAAGTCTTGTGGCTACTCGGAAATCCTTGGTTTCAAGGTTGTCAAAACGATGGACGCAGATCAGGTTTGTATTCCTGCAACTGAATAACAAGGAGCAATGAAATGACCACATCCACATTCACCCGTGCAGACGAGATCGCTGAAACCTTTGCCCTTGTTAAGAAGGTTCACCCCAGCAAGTTGGTGCTGCCCTGCATCAAGGGCGTGAAGCTGGACAGCTACGCAATGAGTGAAGTAGTAGCCGATTCCATTTGGGAAGGCTCCAAGGCCCACAAAGCCCTGCTGGATGTGCTGCACAACAGTTCCTGCCCACACGTTGCCAACTTACTGCAGGTCATCAGCGACGAATACATCGACAAGAACGCGGACGAGTTGGATTTTTATGACGGGGAGCGCGGCAATGTCTAACCGCATCAACCGCTTTCTCACCAAATACAAGTTATGCCGTCACTGTCAAGACGGCATTTTTGTTTCTATCACCAAGGGATGGAGGTTGTCCAAATGGAAGAACTAGACGGGCCTGTTTACCAGCGCCGCTGCTCTTACTGCGGCAACGAAGTGGAAGAAAACCAAGGCTGCTGCGGAGAGGTTCATAACGAACTGATGCCCGAATGCCCTAAGTGTGGCTGGGAGATTCATTGGACACACCACGACACACCACATGGTGAATGCAGTGTTCCACGTTGTACTAATTGTGAATGGGAAGGAGACCCGCAATGAACAAGCAAGCGATTTTTGAAGCTGTCCACGGTATCTGTGAGCGTTGCCCGCAGATCACTTGTGATGACGTAGCAAGGATTCTGGAGTTGGCTGGTTGCAGCCGTTCTGAGATCAAAGAATTTATGTATCAAGAGGTGATGGCATGAACAGAGAAAGCATCACACAAGCAGACGTTATAGAACTTTTGAACTATGACCAATCAACTGGCGTATTCACTTGGAAGAAAAAGCGCCGTGGCGTTGTTCTAGGTAAGCCACTTGGAACCAGCAACGGCAATGGATACCTGCGAATCACTGTTTGCGGTAGTTCTTGCTATGCACACCGTCTTGCATGGCTATACATGAACGGTGAATGGCCTGCTGACGAGATTGACCACATCAACGGCATCAAGTCTGACAACAGGATTGCAAATCTACGTAGCGTTTCAGGTAAGCAAAACGCTCAAAACAAACCTAGTGCCACTGGAGTCAGTTGGCACAAACGTGCTGGCAAATGGCAGGCGCATATCTGTGTTCACAAAAAGCGCAGTTACCTAGGTCTGTTTGATTCATTTGATGCAGCACGAATTAAGTACATCGAAGCAAAAAAGGAGATGGCAAATGTCTGTTCATAAAAAACTCAGCGAGGCCCGCGACTTGTTCCACAAAACACAGTTGAAGAAAACAGGCCACAACAAGTTTGCAGGGTATTACTACTTTGAACTTGGCGACTTCCTAATCCCTGCCCTTGAGGTGTTCAAGGCAGTTGGTCTGCTGTCTGTAATCAGCTTTGGAAAAGACGTTGCGACTATGCGAATCATAGACATAGAAAAGCCTGACGATCAAATCGTCATTGAGTCGCCCATGTCTAGCGCAGCACTCAAGGGGGCGCATGAAATCCAGAACCTTGGAGCCGTGGAGACATACACACGCCGCTATCTGTGGGTTGCAGCGTTGGAGATTGTTGAACATGACGCAATCGACTCCAGCGAACCAAAAGAGTCAGCACCCAAGCGCAAGCCTGCCAACTTTGACCAGAAGGCGCAAATCCCATCAGTGACAGGGATTGAGCAGTACTGGGAGCCAGGGCGCAAAGAGGTCGTGGATTCAGTCGCCAAAGCTGTCTTGCAGCACTACGAACAAGGCGATTTTATGGGTGCGTATGAGGAATACATGGGCATTACAGATGGTGAGGAAAAGACCTACCTGCGCTCACGTTTCGCACCTGAGATTAAACGAATGCTCAAAGAGCAACACGATGTAGCAACTGCCTAAACGAAAGGATTTATATGGCACAGGATTTTGACAATACAAACCGTGGTGTTCTGTTTAAGAACGACCGCAAAGAGAAGGAATCGCACCCTGATTACAAGGGTTCAATCAATGTGGATGGAGTTGACTACTGGTTGTCGGCATGGCTAAAGGAAGGACAAAAAGGAAAGTTCTTCAGTATGTCTATCCAGCCAAAGGAACAGGCAGCACCAACACCTGACAAAGCGGGACAGTGGAAAGCTGGCGCAGCACAAAAGATTGCTACCAAGGCTCTGCAAAAGCAAGACCGCAATAGCGATTTTGCTGGCGACGATGACGTTCCGTTTTAGACCATGGCGATAAATCAGCGAATGCTTAGGGATTGCATACGCAGAGAGATAAAAAGCGCAATTCCAGAAAAGGAAAAAAGGGGGCTTGCTTATCACCAGCGTCCCCTTTTTGCATGGATTCAAGGCGCACATAAAGTAACAGGAAAAAGCCCAATTGAATGCGTGAAGGAAAACAAAACAAGTTGGCCCTGGACAACGCTTAACGCATCAGGAAATGAGTTTGTTAGGCGCATATCAAAGAAAAAAAACTTGTGCTTTGTGCAGCGTACTTGGCTTTATGACTACATAGCGAAACGCTACCAAGGCCACTACAAAGACGGGCGTTACAACGTGCGTGATGTTCACTACTTTGTGGATGACAAGCATGGATTGATAACACGTGCCATTTATGACCTTGTTAGCAAGTGCCTAGAAAAAGAGAAAGTTACAGAGCCTCCTTTGCGGCTTATTTTTTCTCAAGAGTTTGCCCTATTAATTGACATTAAGACGATGGAGATGGTTTTATGAAAGCACCAAAAACAATGCCGGAACTGCGTGAGGCACTTGCGTACATCATGGCTGGCGCTATTAACGGAGATGTGCGAAACGACGAAGCACGAACAGCCCTAAACGCAGCTACGAGGATTATTGAATCCGTCCAGGCAGAGACTCGCGCACGTGCATTGGCGTTTGCCACTAACCAGACGATTGATGCCTCCATGCCGCTGATTGGCCCGATGGTCAAGCCTCTGGAAATTGCAAATGAGGCTAACAAATGAGTTTCCAAATCACTCACATGGACGTAATTCGATGGTCTGAAGCACGAAAGATCATTCCTAACGCAACACCAGCCAGCCAGCTTTTGAAACTTGTTTCTGAGGTTGGCGAACTATGTGACGCAGAAGGAAAGAAAGACCTTGATGCAATCAAAGATGCCGTTGGTGATTCTTTGGTATGTCTTGTCAATTACTGCGCCTTGAAAGACATAAATATTGAAACGTGTTTTGCAGGTGCTTACCAACAGATCAAAGACCGCAAGGGAACTTTAATGCCTGACGGGACTTTCGTAAAAGATGCGTAAGCGTTCTAAGTACCGACCAAAAGGTGTGCGCCTTGACTGCATGGGATACGTAAAAGCTGGATTCCAACCAGTCAGGGCTGCACCTAAAAACGAAGTTATCAGCATCACTAACTATTCATCTCTAGACGCTATCTGTTTTGGCAAAGGTACTAAAGAGGATGTGCTTGCGCTTATCCATGCTGTGAACCTTGCAGAAGCATTAGTTCTGATGGACGTAGGCACTGATTACAAGGACGAAATTCGTGCAGGGTCTAACGCTGTGCAGGAACTTTCCAAGCGGTACATACAGACGCAAAAAGTAGTTTTCAAAGCTGACGAGATGCAATCTGTTCGCAGGCTGTTGGAAATCCACGAAGCACAGCTAGACGCAATAACAGTCGCAGAGATTGAAAAGGCAAATGCTCTAGTGGTCAAAGAAGTTAAGTCAGGAAGGGCTATCAATGTCTACAGACAAGCTACAGGAGTTGCTTGAAGAAAACAAGCGTCTACACCGTACGAACTGGGGCCGAATTTTGGCCCTTTCTTTTTTCCTGTTTTGGGCAGTAGTCGTATGCATCTACTTGACCTCACCTACCCCGAATACCAAATCCTGCAAGGTCTTGCAGACGGAAAAACACTTAAAGAGTTAGCACATGAACGCAACAAATCACTACGAACTTTTGAAACTCAAATCAGCCGAGCAAAAGAAAAAAACCAAGCCAGAACCCTCTACGAACTCGTCGGGCGGTTTGCGGTTAGCAGAGCAGATTACGAACGTCAAACAGGGAGCGTTCTACCCGAAGGACATTCAGACGAGCAAGGCAACGGCTAAGGTTGTTTTTGTCGTGGGCGAGAAAGATCACTACAAATACGGGATGGGTGATACGCCTGTCTATCAACGCCCAGGTTCAGATCACTCCCATATCAAGTCTCGGGGGATGTGATGATTCACTACCACGGCCTGCCGATTACGCCAGCTTCTGCTGCTGCGGAGGTGCTACAGGGAAGACACGCATTTGTGTCTTTCCCTAACCGTGACCAACTTCCGATTGCTATTGAGTGCTGCCAATCGTTTGCCGTGGATAACGGGGCATTCGGGGCATGGCGGGCTGGTGAGCCAGTAACTGATTGGATGCCTTTCTATGAGTGGGTTTTGAGCATTCACAGAGTGCCAAGTTTTGACTTTGCTGTTATCCCAGACGTTATAGATGGTGATGAAAAGGCAAACGATCTACTGATTAAACAATGCCCACTTCCAAAACATTTGATGGCCCCAGTCTGGCATATGCACGAATCCTTGTTTCGTTTGGAAACGCTGGCAAGGAACTTTACAAGGGTCTGCATTGGCTCATCTGGTGAGTTTTCAACCATTGGCACAGATAAATGGTGGCAGCGAATAAATGAGGCGTTGAACCGCATCTGCATCGATGGTTTGCCTAGATGCAAGTTGCATGGTTTGCGAATGCTTGACCCTGATGTTTTTACGCGGATTCCGTTTGCCAGTGCAGACAGCACCAGTATTGGAAGAAACGTAGGAATAGACAGTGCTTGGAAGGGAACCTACCAGCCACCAGACAAACCTTGGCGGGCAAGAGTTTTGGCTGCGCGAATTGAATCGCACAACGCAGCTTCAAAGTGGATTAATCAACCTGAACAGGATGAACTATGTTTGTTTTAGCACTAGCCGCTTATGTCTTAGCAATGACTGCGGCAAACATCTCTATTGCCTTCTTTGGGCCGTGGATTTCACCAGTAAACGCTTTCATTTTCATTGGTCTTGACCTAACGCTGCGTGATTGGCTGCATGAGCGCATTAACAAGTGGCGGATGGTTTTGCTAATTGTTTTCTCGGGATTTGTTACGTGGCTCTTGAATCCTGGCGCTGGAATTATTGCGATTGCAAGCGCAGCAAGTTTTGTCATTGCTGGGTTTGTTGATTACGCAGTTTTCTCGAAAGCAAAAGGTTCTTGGATGGAGCGCAGCACGAAGTCAAACGTAGTTGGCGCAGCCGTTGACTCATTGGCATTTCCAACAATTGCATTTGGGGCACTAATGCCTGAAATTGTTATTTTGCAGTTTGTTGCAAAGTTGGCTGGTGGAGCAGTGTGGGCTTTTCTGATTAATAGGTGTCTAAATGCAGACAGTGTGGATTGAGCAGTTCTACAAACCATCACAACGACCAGAAAGATTGCCAGTTTGTGATGTTACAGACGGGATTATTCAAGCACTGAAAGACGGTTGCCATACCGCCACAGACATTGGGTTTGCTGTTGGACGTACACGCAAGATCATCACCGTAAGGCTTAACGCTATGCGTGACGAGGGGATTGTTCACGGTGAATCTAAGACAGGCACACCTACAAAGTGGACGCTTTTGCAGCCTGAAAAGGTCACAAAAACGCAGCGTGATGGTGAGTACATAGAAGCCATCAAATCAGGCGTAAACACTTCAGTTGCTTTGCGTGAACTGTTTGGAATATCAGCGCAGAACGTATTAAAGAGGATACGGAGACTGCAAAGGGCTGGAAAGATAAAGAACACAAAGCGCACAAGGGACAGTGGTGGTTTGGAAAACGTGTGGAGTGTTGTATGACCATATGCACATTTTTCGCAATGATTGGCGTTGCGTTCACCGTGTTCGCTGTGGTGCTTGTGCTGCTGTTTGTCTCGCAACTCACAACTGATGACGCAATGAAGTGGAGGAAGAAATGACCCTTATGGAACTAATCGACGCATATGCCGGAGCAAATACCCACGCTCGCAGCCTGACCGGAATGATGGAAGCCCGCACCGCAGTGGTCGAAGCTGTTGAGAAGCTGGAAAAAGAGAACGCGAAGCTGCGTGAGGCCGCACCAGCAATTATGGAAACTTATATAAAAGATCATAAAACGCAGCAGCAGAAGTGGCTCGATGCACTAGACCGCATTAAATGGCTGATTGATTACGAACCCGAGAAGCTGGAAGCACTCGGAATTGTTTTGGAATAGGAGTACAGAAATGAGCGCAGGAGGAAAAGGACACGCACCTCGTCAGACTCGGGATGACGATGCGTTTAGGAAGAACTGGCAGCTAATTTTCGGCAACAAGAAAAAGGAACCTGAACACTGCCAGAACAAAGGCAAGTGTGCAGAACCGTTTTGTTCGTGTGAGGTGAAAGATGAAGCAAATACCTGATGACATTCAGCCGATGAAGAATGAGTGGCTAAGTGCCGCCAAGATGAAGCAGGTATTTTGTTTTGATGGGGCTACCTTCAGCACTTGGTTTGAATCCGTCAAAGACAGGCTCAAGTCTGTCAAGACGCCATCAAAAACATCTAGGCATGGCGACTTTACGACAAGGTATTTGGTTAAGAGCGTTTGGGCCGCAGCTTGCGCTCATGGTCATACGCTCCAATTAACTGAGACTGCCACGCCGCAAAGGGAACTTGCCTCATTGCGCTATCAGTTTTTGATTCAAGAGATGCAGACAAAAGCCCATATTCGGGCACTTGAAGAATCAATGAATGCAGACAAGGCAACCTACAAGCTAGATGCTGCCATTTCTAGGCGTCTGCTGCTTTCCACTGAACCAAGACCGATACAGGGCGTCTACATGCTTGTGAACGGAACAAACGTTGTCTACGTTGGTCAGTCTGTAAACGTTCTATCAAGGATGGTAGGCCATCAAGACAAAGAGTTTGATTCCGTGAGGATGATTCCAACGCTTGATGACCAAGACAGGATTTCACTGGAAAGCAGGCTTATCAAGATGTTTCGGCCTATGTATAACGTTCAAGGAATGGCAGCATGAGCGAAGAACTTTTGACGCTTGAAGAAATCGCAGAACTGTACCGATGCAGCCGACGCCATGCGCGTGATGTGATTGTGAAACTTGTAGGATTTCCAGAGATTGCACCTGGCTCAACGACACGAAATCCGCTTTGGCTAAGATCAGAAGTTAAAGCATTTCTGCATCGAAAGTCAGCAAAAATTCGCACAAATCCCGCACAGCAGGAACTTTCCCAATAGGTTTAATGTCCGGCCCTGGGCACCATTCTTGTGCGTTTACGAGCGTAGATGCTACGGATACACTACAAGCCTCCCGAGTGGAGGCTTTTTTGTTTCCCGCATTTCCCCGCAAATTTCCCGCACAGGAATCCCGCACATGGCCTACATCCGTAAATACCGCGACAAGTGGCGGGCAGAGATTCAGCGCAATGGCGAACGGTCTAGCAAAGTCTTTGACACCAAGCGCGAGGCACAACAGTGGGCACTTGAGTCAGAAGCCAAGGCAAAGCGCGAAAAAACAACAGGCGCACACACCTTTGGCGATGCTGTAGAAAAGTACAAAGCTGACGTTTCCACTAAAAAAGACGGAGAGAAATGGGAGCGCATGAGGCTAGATGGTTTCTTGGCTCACTTTGCAGATGTGCCGCTGTCGGAAATCCAAGCACCTCAAATTGCTGGCTGGAGAGATGCACGACTAAAACAAGTCTCTGCCTCTACTGTTGTCAGGGAAGCAAACCTACTCCGCAACCTATTCAACCTAGCCAAGAAAGAATGGCACTGGTGCAGACACTACCCTTTCGATGGCGTAAAGATGCCACAGGAAAACCAGCCAAGGCAATCCATGTGGGGATGGAAAGAGATTAAACGCGTTCTACGGGCTGATCGTGTTGGCAAGACTAAAGAGATGCAAGACGCTTTTCACATCGCTCTACGCACTGGAATGAGGCTCGGAGAGGTACTCCAAGCACCTGAGAACTTTGACGGGTCTATCGTCAGGATAAAGACCAAGACGGAAAAAGATGCACGAATCCCAATAGGCAGGATTGCTAGGAAACTGCTGAAGCGTGAACCGTTCACCGTTGGGCCAAATGAGGGGTCTGTGCTATTCAGCAAGCTATGCAGGGAATTAATGATTGAAGGCTTGACCTTCCACGACACCAGAGGCACAGCACTTACACACTTGGCGAGGAAGGTAGACGTACTGACACTAGCCAAGATCAGCAGGCACAAAGACATAAGCCTTTTGTCTAACGTCTACTACCGCAAGAGTGCTAACGAAATCTCAAAGCTTATTTGAGGCAGGGCTAGACATACCAAGGGTAAGCATGATTTCAGGGCATAAAAGCTGGCAGACGTTGAATCGCTATACGCACCTAAAGCCTGCGGATGTGATTAGCTTACTGTCCAAGTAGCCCTGCCTGCGGCTTTTTAACGATTGCCTCATAGTACCCAGAAGGTTTCGCAAACACTCCAAGCACATCGTCAGTGTTTACTGTGTACGGTTTCGCAGTACGCCCATTTACTGCAAATTTTTCTGCCACGTCTTGATTTGCCATCAACAATGTTCGTGTGTCTGGGTGGTGCAGTGATTCAGGTGCATCTGCCCGCCAAAGAGTTACCTTGTCGCCATTTTCATTTCGCAAAGCCTCTAGCGTTTTTGCGTAAGCAGAACGCATTTCATCCTCTGTGACCTTCCCGTTTGACAGGTATTGGTCAAGCATTCGGGGCTTTCCCTTAATAACTCCTTGAACATCAGTTTCAAGTGCGTTTGACGCATACCCACCAAGTTTCTTTGACTCTGCTATGGCATTTTCTAAAGTTGATTTATCGATGTGCAAAGCCTCACCACCATCAAACCTGTGGATAAGGTCATCTAGTCCTACACCTGTTTGCTGTTTGAAGTAGTCAGGATTCCACGGGTACTGTGCTGCACGTTCCTCTGGTGTTAGGTTCATGCGGGATTGGACTAGGCGGGCTTCTGCTTCACCTCCAAGACTCAAATACTGCTGATGCGGGTCTTTCCAAGATGCGATCTGCTGAGATAGCCCGTCAATGCTTTCGTTCAGCGTCTTGGCTGATAAACCTGTTTGCGGGTCTATGCCGCCAGCCTCACGCGCACGAATCAGGGCGTCTTGTGCTGTGCTGCTGCGCTTAACAAGGTCGGCATACGGCACAGATTGGAACTGCTCAGGACTACCACCCCTAGCGAATCCCTCACGCTGTTGGATGGCGTGTTGTAGTTCGTGACCAAAAAGACCCTTAACGCCTTCCTGGTTTGACACATCGCCAAACGTAATCTTTCCATTCCCGAAAGAGCCGTTTTTACCTATAGATGCGTCCCAATGTGCAGACAATGGGTTGTAAACGTCTGGATACGCAGAAGCTGCTTGTTCATGCTGGAAAATCTCAGACAAAGGGCGCATGGTTGCGTTGGTCTTGTTGTATTCATCCTCTAGACCAGCCCGCCAATTCTTGAAGTCTTTGAACTCCTTTGCAGACATTGAACTTACGTTAGCACCCCGCCTTCCGTACTTCTCAGTTTCGGCAGCATTGGCGAATTGCTCCCAACTCTTATTCACTGGTACGTTTGCCAGTTTTGCAGCATCGTCGCTAATCTCAAACCGCCACTTACCATCTGGCCCCCTGCCCCATCCTGTCTCTTTCCATACTTGTGCAGGGTCTACACCCTTGGATAGCATTTGTTCGGCCTGAGACAACTTCCCAAGGTCAGCAGTTTTTGCGCCTTTACCTGCGAATAGATTGCTTTGAGTACCGTAGGCAAGATCACCCAATAGCTGTGCAGGCTTGCCGCCGTTAGCCATAGTCCGATTCACAGCGGATTCAATCGCAGGAGTGGCTTTCTGTGCCAACTTCACACCGCCATCAATAGCGGCTTTACCTGCTGTTGCACCCAATGGTAGAAGCGTAGTCACAGCGTCTACCGTGTCCTGCTTTGGCTTCCATGTCATTCCTGAGCCTGTACCCAATGCACCATAGTTGCCGTAAGACAGTTCGTTGACTGTGTTTGCAGTACCAGGAAGCCCCACAACATCAGCCAAAAGACTAAGCACAGGGTTAGCCTTGCCCATTGGCATTGATGGGTCTGGTCGTTGTGCATAGTCGTTAAGACTTAGCAACTTGTCAGCCAGCAAGCCACCAATAGAGTTTCTAGGTGTTGCGCTGATAGAGCCGCTGCTAGGCTCTTTCTTGCGTTGCTTTTCAAAGCTGTTTTTCACAGCACTGGTTAGGAGGTCGTCTAGCAGGCTCATAGTTAGGTAGGCTTAGAGTTAGCAAGCATTTCGGTTTTGTCTGCGCTTCCTTTGGTCGTTCCGAACCAAAAAGCTATGGTTACGCCCCAAGCTGTTCCTAGTTGGCCTAGCATGATTAGCATTACCTGAGAGTCAGACACCTCAAACCACCTAAGCATCATCCCAATCAGGACTACGAAATATCCCAATGTGATGCCAAAGGTAAGAGTTGCAGGTACATAGCTACGGGTAGTTTTCAGGAGGTCACGCGCACTATTACGGTCAGCCGCTGCTATTTCCTCTAGCTTGATCTTGTTGCCTTCAAGGAACTTCTGAAAATCCAGTTCAGCTTGCTTGACCTGAACGATTTGCTCTGGCGTCAGCTTGCCATCGTTAAGCACCTTGGAAACCGCTTCTACAGTCTTTTCCTGTACGCCTAGCTTGTCAGCGATAAACGATGCAGCAGCGCCACCCAAAGGGCCACCAAGGGCAGTGCCCAACAAAGGTGCCAGTGTCTTAATCCAGTCGTTCATGCGTATGCCCTCGCGCCTGTAGAGTCAATAATCAATGCGTGTTTGCGGTTGCGGTCACTAAAGGAAATGTGTACCCAGCCTGTTTGTTTGGCAGGGTTGAAAAATTCCAAAATCACTTGGTCGTAGTCGATGCCGCTTTCTGTGATCTTTTTGACAATCTCAGCAGGAGTGCCAAATCGCGGGCATGTGAAGTCCACGGCCTGACCTAGCAAGTGCTGCGAACCTTCTGAGCCACCTACTGCCATATTCAATGCTGGCGAACGGTATCCACTAGAGATGATGATGGGATAGCCACCCAAAAGAATACGCACTTCCTCTAACCCGTAACAGGTCTTTTTCAGGCGATCAATAGTCGCTGCGTCTGGGGTGTTGTCGATTCCCCTACGGGCTGCTACCTGTGAGTTTGTTAGTTCATCAAGTAAGAAGTGGGTAGACAGATACATCATTCCTCCGAGTCAGGCCAATCACCGCCGACAAACCACGCGGCAGCGACTATGGCGATTACCAATACGATGGCGAAGCAAGTTAGCATGACAGTCATTCACCCAACTCCAAGTCCTGCGTCAATTCTTGAATCTCATCGATCACATCCTGAGAAAGCTGCGCCCCGCTACGGGCTATGACGCCTTCCAGCTTGATAACCAGCATGACCAATTTGGTTATGCGAACACTGGCCCTGTGTATTTTCTTGTCCTGCACTGATGCGGTTTTTTCCAGTGCCGCTAGGCGGTCTAAGACGTTGCCATTAATCCCATCCTGCTTGATGCCGTTGTTGATCTTTGGCAGGTACACAGCCAGTCCGACGAGTGCCGCAGCGATGGCAGAGGCCCACCCGCCTACCCCATTGGAAAAGTCTTTGAGAAAATCCATTCAAGCAGTCTCCAGCCAGTTTCTTGACAGGAGCCATGTTTCAATCAAGGCACAAAGGCCAAACATTGGCCCGAATGCAAGGGAATCAGCGTTATGCAGGTTCGATGCCAGTAGGCATGACCAAAAGATCACTCCTAGCATGGGAGTCGTTCTGAGCGTCCACTTGTAGCCCTCCATGAAGAACAGGCCCAACACTCGCGCAATGAAGATGTATGTGACGATCAATCCCCAGCCGATTGCCTGACAATATTCAGGCACGCTCGGCAGGATGTGAAACATCCAATCCAAATCATTGGAGTGCATAACGTATGCTGCCCACAATCCAAAAGCTGCACACGGATAGAGCAGGATTGTCAGAAATCGCATTGGGCGTGTACTATCCCAATAGGTATGTCTTAGAACGCTTAATACGTACACTTTAGGCCCCAACGATTTGATTTATTCCCTGCATATTGTTAGTTTTGGTAATGGAGGCTATAGTTAAGAAATGAACAAAGATCAATACAGCCAAGACGGTGCAGCGTTCCTAGAACTACTCGCACCTTTCCTTGCAATTGCTTTTGGCATCTTTTGCTTCTTACTGTGGATATTCAAGTAATCCACTAGAAAGCAAGCCGTTTACCTGTGCCCTGATGATTTCAGGGTCTACAGCAGTGCGTGAAGCCATGCTGTTTACAACCCTTGGAGATGTGACTGCTCTAGCTGCAAGGTTTGCTGCAACAGGCATAGCCAACAACCCACCTGCGGCAGAAAGATTGCCACTACCTACGGAGCCACCTAGCAAACCAAGGTAGCCAATGGCTGCACTCTTTGCCGCTGTTCCTGACGGGTTGTAAAGAATCTTGGACGAGTCGCGCATCATCGATGCTGCTTTTGCAACCGCCTCTACATCCTCACGAACCTGTTTGGCGTTAGGGAAACCCGAAAGCATTTCAGCCTTGGATTTCTCATTCATCCTGTTCCAGTTGGTCAGGAAGGTTTCAGTAGAGAATTTCCCGCCAGTGTTGTCTTGCTGGCCTGCTGTAGCCTTACCAAGTTTTTCAATCACAGTTCCAGCGAAGTCACCCCTTGCACCTTCTGGCAGCGATTTCTTAACCGCTTGAAAGTCTGTAGGGTTGTCGCGCAATGCGCCTTCCATTGCCTTGAATGTCTCTTCAGGAGTATCACGGCGCAGGATTGAATCAGTTGCGTCCATGCGGTTAGAGCCTGCGCGGGTGTAGTTAGATGCGCGGTTGAATGCTTTGGTAGCGTCAGGGCCAGCAGCATTTGCAGCCACTTCCATATCACTAGACAAGGCACCATAGAGGGGATTCCACTTACTGCGCGGAACACTGCTTGCAATGTTGTTGTCAGCAATCTCGTTACCTACTAGGGTGCGAGTTTGCTTTACAGCAGTCCACGGCGCATTGCGATCAGGGCCAGCGGGAATACCTGGGATTGTTGTAGGCACCAACACATCTTTATAGACAGGCATACCTGCGCCATCCGTACCAACCACTATGCGCTGTGTTGTGTGTGTTGTCTGTGGAGGTACAGCAGGAGTTCCAGCCAAGTCACTGTTTAATGCAGCCTCAATAGCTTGAATGCGACCATTCTTAAACTGTTTTGACAGTTCAGGCATGGTAGGAATATCAGCATTCAATGCAGCCAGTGTTCCTCGTGTCTTGGAAACATCAACTTGTGACATTGGCGGTATGTACTGGTCAAGCCTGTTGTACAGGTCTTGCTGGCGTTGCTTAAAGTCTGCGCGGAAAGCCTCGCCACCTGTTTGCATAGACTTACCTGCGGCAGTGGAGCCACGGTTAGTAGATGCAAGATCAGCGGCATTTCCTATCGTGTTTTCCAAGCCTGTAACTGCATTGGCACGGTTGCGCTGCATCAGCGTTGCCGCACCTGGGGTGCTTTGCAATATGTTTTCCAAGCCACCAAGTAAAGTGCTTCCAGTTGCAAGACCCAAAGACGGGTTGTCTACACTTGCATTCTTCAAGTCTTGAATGCGCTGTTCAACTAGCTTGCGCCCTTGCTCACCACCACGAATGGCTAGTTTTGTTCCACGAATAGCAGCATCTTGTGCAGCACTTGGCGACATACTTGCAGCAATCGAAAGCGGGACACTTCCTGTAGCGTCATACACAGCTTTACCTGCAATGTTCCCGCCACTACTAAGCACAGCTTGGTTAATGGCTTGCAGCTTTGTTTGTGGGTTTATGACACCAGTTAGACCACCACCCAAAGCCTCTGCATACCCGTTTTCATAAGCAGGGTTAGCAGGTGAAAGCATTACTTCCCCTGCTTTTGTCTTTTGTGCGTTCTTTATCAGGTAGTCACCAGAGCCAACAACCTTGGAACGGTCACCAACCTCCAAGAAACTCGGTGGTGCCTTGCCTGTCAAAGCGATATAAGGCGCACCAAGCGCAGCCTTGCCAAGGTCAAGAACATTTGCAGCAGTGTCTGCTGGAGTTCCTAGAAGGCGCATCATTCCCTTCCAGTAGCCAGTGCCAACCGCATTAGCGGTGTCTACAGCATCAGAGCCTGTGCCTTTTTTCTCATCATCAAGAAGTTGATAGCCTTTGGCAGGAGTTTCGTCATCAAGTAGCGTGTAGGCCATATCACTCCTTTACCCAAGTCTTGCCGTTGCTGCGATACACAGAACCGTCATCAGACTTCATTCGCTTACCTGCGAATTGATTTGCAGGCGGCAGCATTCCGAATGTCTTTGGTTGCTGTTGCTCTTGCTTGAACTCAGGAGCCTTTACGCTCATGTCGTAGTAAGGAGCAAAACCACGTTCCTGCGCTTGTGTATATCGCGTGTTGTGCTGGTCAATAGAACGGCGCAACATTTGTTCCTGATAGTCAAGCAGCTTATTCAGTGCTTGCGGGTCTTTCCCGATAGTGCCAACAATGTCTTCAATGCGACGAGCATCAGCATCTGTAGGATTAGCGCCAAGGGTCTTGGCCTTAGCCAATACGTTTTGGCCTACCTGTGATTTAAGGTAGTCAGTATTGGTAACTTTGTTAGGGTCAACAGGGATACCAAGTGCCTGCAATCCTTTGGCAAGGTTTAGCTTTACATCTGCACCTGCGCCTGCATAAACACCGCCAGCGATTGCATTGCGCGACTCATTCAGGCTAATCAATGAGTCAGCCGCAGATTGCGCTTGCTTATGTGATTCAAACAGTTGCTGTGCGCTCAGTTGTGCGCCTTGTGTTGCTAGTTCCTTAGATGCAGCCAATTCAGTAGGGCCAGCCATTGCACCTGATTGGCGATTAGGAAGCAACTTCCCGCCACCAGCTTGTAATTGGCTTTGGAATGCCGCAATAGCATCAGCACGTTGTACAGGGTCTTTAATCGTTGCAATTTGCCCAAGCACATCCGATGGGTTGCCAGAGAAATTACCAAATGGTTTGCTTGTGTCTTGCTTCTGTCCACCGTGGATATATTCATCAACGGTCATTTGGAATGGGCGACCAGTAGCAGCATCAATGCGATCTGCTGGCATCAATGTATTGCGATTCTTTGCACGTTCTTGTGCATCTGTCTGTTCACCAGCCAATGACGCTATGTTTTCAGAGCCTCGCATACGAGTGATAGCACCGCTGCCATCAAGCGTAAGACCCTTTGTTGGATCGCCAATGTATTCACGCTGACCTGTTACAGGGTTGTCGTAGTAGGTGCCTGCTTTGCGTTCGATGCCTTCTTTAGCGATCTTCCAAGCTGGCAGAAGATCAGGGCCACCTATCCCCTTGATTAGAGAAATATCTTCCAAAGACATGCCAGCAATTCCACTACCGCTGCGGTTAGTAGGAATAGGCGAATAACCACCATTGCCACCACTAGCGGTAACGCCACCGATAGACAGGCCAGAGCCACCCATTCCATTGTCTTTAGGTGCAGCAGTAATTCCGTTTTCAGAATCACCCCCACCACCCAACCTAGCCGAAAGTATTTCCTGCCAACGCTTTTGGTTTTGCAGTGCAGCGTCACGCTGTGCAATCTCAGACTTGTAGTTATCCATCTGAGCGCGGGTAAATTCCTCTTTCAGCTTCTGCTGCTTCCAAGCATTCAAGCTGTCATTTGCCATCAGCAAACGTGTTCCAAAGCCTGTTTTAGCAGGGTCAGTCTGTGGGCCTGCTGCTGCCAACAAGCCTAAAAATCGTTGGCCTTCTTCTGTATCTGCGTCAAGTAGTCCCATTTTTTACCTCATGCTTAAAAGCCAAATCCGATTGAAGAAACCGCATTAGGGTCAAAGTGCGTACTCCAGTCGCCAGCGGTTGCATTAGGGTCATAAGGTGGTTTCCAGCCAGCCGGAGGGCTTGATTTCGGCATGTTGTATTGGCTATCTAGCAAGCCAGCACCCTTAGTAGGCATGTTGTACCTAGGATCTTGCGCTGGATTTGATTGCTGCATGGTGTACATCTGCTGACCAGGGATAACAGACCCACCACGCTGATAGCCACCTCCGATGCCTTGCGCTGCAAAGTTCATCATGTTGGGCATCATGGTGTTGCGGAAGAAATCAGTGTCTTGTGCCTGATTTTGGTAAGCCTTCTGCATCTCAGGCGACATGGGATTGGCTTTGTACTTGTCGTTCAAAGCAGCGGTATCCGCTAGTCCACGCAAGATAAATCCTTGTGCTGGCCCCCAAGGTGTCTTGTCGGTGTTGGTAGTGCCTGCACCACCGTTCTTGTCCTTGCCACCGATGCCAAGAACATCACCCAACAGACCAGCCGCACCGATGTAATCACCGATGCCAGCGTTACCGCTTGCGATCTTGCCGATGATGCCGCCAGAGTTTTGAAGCAGACCAAGCAAACCGCCAGAACCAGCCGCAGCAGCGCCACCACCCACACCAGCAAAGCCAGCGCCTGTATAGCCAGGGGCACCGAAATACAGTTCTGCACCTGTCAAACCACCAGCGCCAGTACCAGCAACAGTTCCACCAGCCGCTGCATTTGCCACAGTGCTACCTGTAGCCGTAGGAGTCATTGCAGCAACTTCACTAGCGGGTAATGCAGCAGTAGTACCAGAGCCACCAATCAACCCACCACCGAATGCGCCAAGGTCAATGCCACCGCCTACACCAGCCGCAGCAAGCCCACCGATGGCACCAAGGCCAGCAAGCACAGGCATTACCTGATTCATGCCTTCCTGTGCCGTGTTGTGATTTGACATATCCACAAGTTTCCCAGTGTTCATGTCATACGTTAGATGCTGGTTATCCTCATGCCCAACATTTGCCTGACCTATCTTTGCAATCTGGTCACGGATGTATTTATCGGGGTCTGCTTGATATTCCGCTTTTGCAGCATTTAGACGCGACCAAGCTGACTCGTCTGTTTCCACATCACGCTCGCGGCCTCCTAGACCAACTTTGGGCGCAAACTGCTCCTGAAAGTAGTTATTTGACCCACCGTAGCGCAATGCTCCAGGCTTTAGTCCGTTGTAGTTATCGGGGCCAGTGAATTTTTGACCGCTGAATGTTGATCTGATTTGATCTCCGTACCAATTACGGAATCCATCCAAATCAGCTTGACTAAGCTGTGTTTGGTAGCCGCGTGGTGTGGCCCAATTAGTTGCGTTTGTGGCGTTGCGCTGACGTTCTGCCGCAAGTTGTGCTGGCGTCTTAGCCAACATCCAATCATCAGATTGTGCGAATCGGTTTTCCATTACTTGCCCCCGTATCCAAACATAGTCGCAAGCCCCAGGTATGGATTGCTTGTAGACCCCTTGGTTTCAGTAGTAGTGCCACCCTGACCACCTGCCGCGTTATAGGCTCCGTTGAAGAAGTTTTGATACTGCAACGGCAGTTGGTATTGGTTAGTAGAGTTGCCAATCTGACGCTGACCGTAGTCCATCATCTGACCGTAAACATCAGTTGCAAACTTGGCGCTATTCAACTGGTTGTTAAAGTTGTTTTGGTAGATATTTGCATCGAGGTTTGCATTGCGGTATCCAAGATCACCCAAACCAAGGTTGTAGGTGTTGTCAACTTGTCGGGCACTAATGTCCGCGTTGCGGTTGCCTAGCTGATTCTGCAAATCCTGTCCGCGTTGGGTAGTCCAGTTTTGCTGCTGACCCAAGTTGTAATTTAGATTCTGTCCACGTTGGGTAGTGTCGTTTTGTGCCATACCCAAACCAAAGTTAAGGTCTTGACCACGCAGCGAGGTTTGATTTTGCATTCCTGCAATATCTTTTTGATTCGCCAAACCAGCGTAACCAAGGCTGTTTTGCAAGTCCTGACCACGCATCGTTGTCTGGTTGTTCATGCTTGCAATATCCTTGGTGTTTGCAAGCCCTGCATAACCTAGTTGCTGGTTCAAATCCTGACCACGTTGTGTAGTCTGGTTATTCATGCCAGCTATTCCGTATTGGGTCTGATTGGCTTGATCTGCCGTGTATGCCTGACCGTACAAATTAGCCTGTGCGTTAGCAATGTCACGGTTAGCACCTTGAATCGCTAGACCCTGTGCAATGCCCTGACGCGAGCCACCGAAACCACCCGCAGCCATTGCGCCGGAGTTAATTCCAGGCAATACGTTGTTTTGCAGGTTTTGCGTTACGTTTTGCGTAATCGCATTGGCTTGCTGACCAAGGTAAGGATTAGGGCCAAACTGAGGTTGTTGGAAGTTACCAAAGCCACCCATACGTGCGGGGCCTTGATTGCCAAACTGTGCAGGCTGCCCCCACACTTGCGGATTCAGTCCCTGCGGGACAGGATTGTTATAAGTGTTAGGTGCCATAGTTGTCATAAATCACCCCAAGAATTTCCATGCTGTGCCGTCATACCAATACATACCTTTTCCGCTGCCAGGATTCCACGTAGTTCCATCTGCTGCTACTACTGTTCCTGCACGGTACTTACTAGGTGCCTTGTATTGCACTTCAAGCGTTACACGTTCATCAGCGGTATCCAATGCCTGTGCGATCTTGGCTAACTCATTGGAGAGATAAGCAGACAAATCGCCTTGGATTGGTGTTGGCGTGTAACGTGCCATTAGTGTGCGCCTGCGTCTATGTAGTCAAGGTAAAACGATTTAATTCGCCACCGCTGATAATCCGTATTGGTAAAGCGTATGGACAGATAGCGACCACTTGTTAGCGTGTCCACCTTATAAGAAGTGCCTACGCTGAAGTTCTGCACGGCACCCCATGTTGGCGTTTGGTCTGGATACATCGAGTAGCCGACTTGCACACCTACCTGCATGGCATTAGTACCATCAATAACAGGTCGAATTGATGTGATAGTTTTAACCCGCGTAGGGTCGCCCAAATCAATACCTGTGCGCTCCAATGTGGCACTAATCAGCGAACCGAAGTCGCTTGTTCCAACATCTGCCAAAGATATGTAAGGTGTGGAATGGCAAAGAATCAAACGTGACTCTGTAGGGCTTGCCTCATTCTCATTCCAAGAAGATGCGTCACTATCCCAAGTATCTGTGTCTGTCCAATCAGTGCTGGTAATAGATACCTCTACCTGTCCAGAGCAACCATAAGTTACGTTAGCAAGTGAACGAATAGACCATGTTTTATCTATCCAGTTCCAGACACATGCTTTGTTGCAGGTAGAACTATTACCGTATGGAAAACAAATCCAAACCTCATTTTTCTGTGGATTAGGGACTACAAAAGCACGTTTGTAGTACAGGCTGGAAATGTTTTTGAAGATGTAGTCACGAATAACACCGTTAGCAATAGATTGCACACCAGTACCGTTATTGACTACAACATCACCAGCGGTAAGAACTACGTGACCCAAAGGTGTATTTGCTACACATCCCGCAGCCAAGATGCCTGATTCGCCTGGAAGCCTTTGGAAACGAAAGATATAAGGCGCACCAACATACGTCATTGCGTACATGGAGCGTTCTTTGTAGATGATGTTGTTATCGCCTAGAGGTAGGCAATCAATGATTACATCAGGTGTTTCAGATAGATCAACTTCACCCGCATCTTTGGCAGGGTTGGTTATGTCCCAATCGCCAGCGGCTGTAATCGCACCAGGGTCTAGCGTGGTAGACCACTTGACCATATAGGGATAGTTAGTCCCTGTTTTGGTGACGTTCAGAGCAACAAGGAAGTTCTTAAACGGGCGAAAAGCCTTGCATCGCCAATTAGTGTCCCAACCACCAACACTAGCCAAAGTGCCTGTGCCAGCCCAGTACATAGGCACATCAACACCGTTATTCAGGGTGAATACACCATTTAACGTGCCGCCTGTCCAGCGGTCATCTACACCACCTGTAGGTGCTGTGCCTGTGATGTTCGTGCGGGTAGTACCGTCATCCACATACACCGCAGCAGTTCCTGCGTGGACGATGTATTTTTTGGTTGCTGTTTGGTAGCTGGTGACGTAGTAAGGCGTAACCGCAGGCGTGGTAAACACCTGTTTCATGCCGCCGAATCTGGTAGCGTAGCCAAGTCCGAAACGCATGTTTTCGGAGGTAGACCATACTCCTTGCCCCAATTCTTCAGGCGATAGGTCTGAACTTACGCCCTGCCCGCAACCATCAATCTTTATCGTCGGCATGTCTTTGGTCTGGTGGTAGGTTTAACGCTGCCCGTTCGTATGCTTTGCGGCAGTGGTCTTGCTGAAAGAAGAAAAGCGCATCAATCAGCTTTCGTGCTTTGCCGTAGAACAGTCCGAGTTTTTCGGCACGATAGGCAGCGGAAGAAAAGGATTCATACGGATAGCTTCTGCCAAGAGTTGCCACGGCAAAAAGAAAGCAATCCAAGGCAAATAGGACATTAATTAGCCGCGCCATCCCTAGCCTTTGCCGCAGACATGTAGATGCTCCAAAGAGCCACATGAATCTGGCCCTGTGTCATGGTCGCCCCAAGAGGATCACCAGTTACAGGGTCTAGAAGATCAATAACGGCGTCAGGGTCAAAACGCACCGTGAGGTTGCCCATAGGCTTGTGGAACAGTTCCCCACCAACATTGGTGATCTGTTCTTCTTGAAGATACAAAGTTGGTGTTTGTCCATAGGTGTTGTCGATGTTTACACCTACGCATCGCTGCCACTGGGTAGCTGCGGCTGTGGTTTCTTTGTAGTCTGCCATAGTGGTACTCCTTAAATCGTTACTTCTGCGGCCTCAACAACTGCGCTCACATGCACACCAGTCATGGCGGTTGTGCCCATGTTGAATGTGAGAGCGAGGGCTTGATTCGTTACGTCTGCGGTGGCGGTTAGCGTCCATCCTGTTGGCACGGTGCCGCTGATACTGGTGACAGCAGGCGTACCGACCAAGGCCACGTTGCCGCTTGCGCCGCGTCGAATAGCGCCCTCCACTTTCCAAACGGCAGCGTTTGTGCCGTTGGCTGCGAGTTGCCCTGCGGACACGATTGCGCTAAATCCGATCAACTTGTTCAGCGGGCACACGACTTGGTTGGTTGCGCCTGCTGCCGCAGAGTCTGATGTCAGAACATAATTGGTGCTTGTTGCTGTGGCATACGCAGCAAGCACGGTGCGGGCGTACTGCGAGTAGCCATTAGTGTTTCCGCGTGGCGACTGGGAACCGTGTACGAATTTTCCAACTAGGTCGGAGTTTGCGTAGTTACCAATAGCATAAGACCGAGGGGCAGACGCGGCTGTATTCTGTCCATGCGTGAATGAGTAGATACCCGACGCTGTGCCGCCGAATGCGGTAGCATTTTGATTCGTTGCGCTACCTTGCTGTGCTGCAAATGACGCTGCGCCAGACGCAGTAACCCCCACAGTAAACGCTACTGCATTCTGACCTGAAGCAGTAGCCCCACCAAACCCTAGTGAATTAGCGCCCGATGATGTGTAAGACTGAGAAGTTACAGACCATTTGCCAGTAGCAGAAGCAGTGGTACACGTGATAACTATCGAAGATTTTGGGCTAACGTAATAATTTGCCTCTCCACCTTGGAAAGTGTCAGAGCCAGACGTACCGATAGTGATCTGGTTTACCGTGTCGTTTACATAGGTAAAGTAAAAACCAGCCAGTGCAGACGTTGTTGCAGGTAGCGTAATACCGCCAGAAGCTGCTGTTGTGCGGATTATGTTGGCGTGGTCGCCAGCAACAACGGTATACGAAGTTGTCTTATCTGCAATGGTGTATCGCGGATATGTCGTGACACCCTTAACACCAGACAGGCTCACCGTCCACGCTGACAGTGTGCCGCTACCGTTTATGTCGGTCACGTTTACGTCTAGCGAACCTGTGCCACTGTTGTACGCAGTCACATCACCAAACATCCAATTTGTCGGGCCTGCGGTACTTGCTATCTTTACCGACATGCCAACTGAGATGCTTTTGCCAGTTTGAATAGTTAGATTCTTTGCGCCAGTGCCAATCGTCAGGCTGGTGGTGCTTGTTGCGCTGGTTCCTGGTGCATTGACTGCCGTGGCAGCAGCAGCAGCAGCGGTAGCAGCGTCCGTTGCAACTTGTGATGAAACACCGTTTACTGCTTCATAAACATGTGCTGTAGTAGCTACTTGTGTGGTGTTAGTTCCAGCCGCCGCTGTGGGCGCAGTTGGTGTGCCAGTAAGCGCAGGGCTTGCCAAAGGTGCCTTAGCATCGATCTGTGTTTGAATCGCACTGGTTACGCCTGTGACGTAGTTAAGCTGCGTGTGCGTAGGTG
>CAZDRR010000008.1:0-24910 GCA_964507955.1 uncultured Candidatus Saccharibacteria bacterium
CAACCCCTTGAGTAAAAGCAACTGATGCTGCTCCTCCAGTTGTAGAGTATGCTCTACCTGAACCTAGATCTGTTGCTGTTCCAATTGTAGGAATTGCCATTGGAGCCGAAGATGCATACCATCCGCTTGATGTATAAATTTCAAGACAACCTAAAGTTCCATTATAAAAAACATCTCCAACTGATGGATTTGCTGGTCTATCAGATGTAGTTCCTCTTGGAACTCCACCTAAACTAGATGTTCTTATATCTGCCATTATGCTGCCTTCCAACCATATGTAGAACCTGTATAGACTAATGTCATCCAAGCACCATTGGTATCAATAATTAAGTTTCCTGTAACCCCGTTTATTTTCTTAGTATTGCGAGATACAGTTATATTATACGTTGCCGCATTTCCTGATGCATCAAAGATATCAATTTGATCATTTACTGAGGGAGATGATGGCAATGTCAAAGTTAGAGCGGAAGTTGAAGATACATAATATCTTGTATTTACAACTAAATTAGTATTTGAATTAATACTGGAATATGGGGTGGGATTATAAGAAGTTAAATTAGTTACTGTAAGTATTTCAACTATATCTGATGCTGCCGCTCCAGATGATAAAGTAACAGTATTTGAATTTGAAGTAGTATAATCGGTACCTCTCAAAAGAAGCATTCCATTAAAATACACCTGCTCATACCCTTCAATAAATGATTGAGTAGTAGTAAATACAGTTTGATTTGATGTTGCAGTATATGCTTGTCTGCGAATAATATTTGTATCAAATGCTGTGGCATTTGAATCTGATTCCACCCAAATTTGTCCAACTACTGGACTAGATGGTGCATTATCTGCATATGTTATTGGTGTTATTAAATCAGCTAATGTAGTTGGAGAATATGTTGTTCCAGATTCTGAATATAGTATTTGTCCTGAATTTGGAGAAGTTGTTGTTCCTGTTCCACCATATTGTGTTGCTAAATATGAAACCGAATCAATATTTCCAGATGCATCAGAAACGACGGGACCTGCAGTAGTAATTCCCTTAACTACAAGTTTATTCTTGACTTTAAAGTCTTTATCTGACAATCTGGTTCACATATCCCCTAATTGATTATATTAAATTATAGCAGGGAGGGTTTAATCTAGCAAATTAGCCTTAATAGCCTTTAAAACCATATCATTCATTCTAGACTGGTTAAACCTTTCATATCTCTTAGGTAACGTTACCCCGTACCCCCAAGTCGATTTAGAGCTTGAGCAATGCTTTAAATATGAAGAAATTTCTCCAGTCATTTTAAACCTTTTAAGCTCAACTTTTTTAGTAGTCTTTAACTCTAAATAGAATAAAGGTTCTTCATCCTTAAGATGAAATTCTCCCTTCATATTCCACATTTGTACTTCTAATGGAAATGGTCTAAACCATTGACCAATATCAAATTGTCCTGGTATTGATGTTCCATACATTGTATATTGTGGCTTATGCATCATAGGAGGAGTAAATACAGCTTCTAATGGTTCCTCCGAAAAAAATGAATAGTATAAGTTAAAGTTAACCATAGGGCCTGCAGTAATAGTTGGTGGCCTTAAAATAGAATAGCTTAAATAATTTTTGCTTGTATGCTTAAAGTAATTTTGTTCTGGATTTTCATTTGTAAAATCAAAATCATAATCAGATGGAAGAGTATTTCTAAAAACAAAAGTCTTTTTATATTTATCGCTTGTTGCTGGGCAAGAAAAATATGTGTCTTTTCCAGCCGTTGCTAATTTTTGTTTTTGTAAATCAGAAAATAAAGTTGTAGGTTCTGGATAAAGCATATTCCATTCTCCTAACTGGTCTACTTCCCATGTTGATTCTGGAGACCAGTATACAGTTACCGTATCTTCACTCATTTAAACTCTATTCTAATTAGAAATAACTGGATCTACTATCCAGCTAACTGAATCTTCATCCCACTTATAGTGCAACTCATTTGGAATTTCTTGTGGTTTTGTAACTGGAGCTTCCCAAGTACAAGTCTCTTCATTGAGAACCCAGGACTCAAAAGGTTTAATTGGTATAAATGCCCCGTGTTCACCTTTTGATGGATCAAATAAAAATCCCTCTGAGGCATAATTATATCTAAATGGTATACCACCTGTCAAGTGTAAATTTGCAGAAGTATTATATGATGTTCTTTTACAAACTTGACCTACCTCATTAGAATAAAATTCTTCCCAATCAGATATACCATTAACTACTTCACCTTCATCTCTACCAACTATAACGTGAGTAACTATGTTATTTTCATTTAAAAATGCATAATGTGCCATTAGAATGTTACCGTTCCTGTTCCCGCTGTAAATGTATAAACATGATATCCAGATCTAGATGAATTGCTATAAGAATAAGTTAAACCTGCACCTACTGATGATATTGGTGCAGATGATGTTGGATATGCAAGAATAACTACACCTGAGCCTCCAGCTCCAGAAGTTTGAGTAGCTGTATTACTAAATGTTTGTCCTGTACCTCCACCACCGCCGCCTGTATTTGGTGTTCCAGAAGTAGCTGTAGAGGCAAATGCTCCACCGCCACCGCCACCTGCGCCACCTGCGCCAGGGTTATTTCCTGTATCCCATCCAGATCCTCCGCCACCGCCACCTGCTCTGGTTACTGAAACACCTGTAATTGAAGATGCAGTTCCATTACCTCCATTTTTTTGCGAAGCTGCAGCAGATGCTCCACCTCCTGCTCCTCCAAATGAATTTGATGCTGATCCAGAATAACCACTTCCATTATTTCCTTCTGATGGAGAGTATCCTCCTTCATTTCCTGCTCCACCAGATGGAGCTCCTCCGCCTCCTGAACCACCTGGGCCTCCTGCTGTTGAGTAATACTTTCCTGCTCCTCCGCCAGTAGCTGTAATTGAGCCAAATACTGAGTTATTTCCTTTTCCACCAAAATTTCCTGATGTAGCAGAAGATCCACCAGCTCCAACTGTTACTGTAAATGAGGCTCCAGGATTATAACCAGTAAATGATCTATATCCTCCTGCTCCTCCTCCTGAACCAGATTCAAAACCAGTTCCTGCTGCTGCTCCGCCACCTCCTGCAACTACCAAAACATCTACTGATGTTGGAGGTGAGACTGGAGAAATGCTGTTACTTGCAGAACTTACAGCAGATGTTCCGTTAGCATTTGTAGCAGTAGCAGTAAATGTATATGAAGTATTATTAGTTAAACCTGTAAAAGTATATGTTGTATTTGATGTTGTTTGTGTAGTTGTTGCTGGACTTGATGTAATTGTATATTCAGTAATTGATGAGCCACCTGTAGCTCCTGGTGTAATTGTAATTACTGCTTGACCATTACCAGCTGCAGCAGAAACTGTAGGAGCCTGTGGAACTGTAGTTGCAGTAACTCCTGATGAGGCAGAGCTTGCAGAAGATGATCCATTTAAATTTGATGCAACTACAGTATACGTATACTGTGTGCTTGAAGCAAGGTTAGTTACAGTGATAGGACTTGAGGTTCCCGTAAATGTAGCTGGAGATGTTGATGGAGATGGGGTAACTGTAAATGATGTCGGTGTTCCCCCACTTGAATTTGGACTAAAAGAAACAGATGCCTGCCCATTATTATATGCACGACCTGAAGGTTGGTTTATTGCAGAGACACTTGTTGGAGAAGTTGGTGTTGCTGGATTTTGATATACAAACCAACCATTTGGTGTATAAACTTGAAGAACACCTAAATCGGTATTAAAATACAATGCTCCATTTGTTGATGAAGTTGGTCTTTCAGCAGTAGTTCCAGAAGGATAACTACTATTTAAATTAGATAATCTTATGTCTGCCATTATCCTGCCTTCCATCCATATGTGCTACCCGTATAAACAAATGAGATTGCTCCACCTGAAATATCAATTAAGAAATTGCCAGCATTTCCATTTATTAAATTACCATTTCTGACTACTGTAATATTATACGATGAAGCTGATCCTGATGCATCATACACATATATTTCATCTCCAATAGACGGGGATGATGGAAGAGTTATAGTTCTTGTTGATGTTGTATCTACAAGGTATTTATAATTTGAAGACAGAGTTACGTTGCTATTAATTGAACTTGAAGGCATTGGAGTAAATGATGATGATACCGTTGACCATGATGCATTTGTTCCATCTGAAGTTAAATATTTACCGTTTGCAGATGTTTGCACTGGCAAAAGAGCATTTAAAGCATTATTAGTAGATGTTTGTCCTGTTCCGCCTTGATCAACAGGTAAAGGTTGTGGCAGACTTAAACCAGTCTTAACCTTAAAATTCTTATCTGCCACAACTACCTCACAATGTTATTTTATTTATTAAGCTGATAAAGTAATTTCAACCCATGAAGTTGTATCTTCATCCCAGCGGAAGAATTTACCTTCTTCTACGGGCATTGCTACTGGAGCTTCCCAGATGCATGACTCTTCATTTAATACCCATGAAGCGAAAGGCTTTGGTGGAATAAATGCATCTCTTACTGCATCATATGTGTATCCGATTCCAGCATAGTTCTTTCTAAAAGGTGTTCCGCCCAATGAATGGACTCCACCCTGTGTGTTGTAAGAAGTCTTCTTCCATGTTCCGCCAAGACCTAAGTCATCGGCAAGGAACTCTTGACCTCTATGCTCTTGATCGTCTCCGACTACAAGTACACGAGTTACGATGTTATTTTCATCGATTTCTGCAAAATGTGCCATTTTTTATTTCTCCTTTATTTAGAAATGTATTCCTATTTTACCATTTGATAAATGTTAAAGCTATATTACTTTAAATAACGAACTATAATTATTCCTGAGCCAGCTGACCTTCCAACATTGTCAGCAGAACCGCCGCCGCCGCCTCCAGTATTTGGTAAACCAGTACATTTTATTCCTATATTAGCACCAGATTTGTTGCCACCACCACCGCCGCCATATCCACCATTACTTTGTTGTGCTCCACCTCCACCAGCAAAATAATAAACTCCGTTTACATTTTCTCCATAACCTGTAGTAACGCCCCAATCAGAATATGTTGATAGTCCAACTCCTCCTGGTCCACTATTGGCCCCGCCTGCTGCACCAGCTCCTCCACCAGCGGAAGCTCCAGTTCCAGATGTACTACCGCCAGCATAACCTTGACCAGCTGTTCCTGATCCTCCAGCTGAACCAGCAGAAGAACCACCTCCACCTGAACCTCCACTTAATCCGCTCTGATAATTACCACCACCACCGCCTCCACCAATGGCTGTAGTTAATGATAATGATCCTCCTGTAAACGATGAGTTAGAACCTGAGTTACCTCTACCTGCGGAAGACCCTGCTCCACTACCTCCAGCACCTACTGTTGCAGTATATGTTGTTCCACTAGCAAAAGATATTCCAGAGGTATAAACAAGTCCTCCAGCTCCTCCACCAGCTCCATATTCAGTTCCAGATCCTCCTCCACCAGCAATAACTAATGTCTCTGCTGATGATATATTTGATGATGGGACAAAAGTAGAAGAAGAAGAAAATGCATGATAAAAGTATGTTGAATCAGAAGTTATTGTTCCTCCAGTAGCTTTTGGTGCATTTGCTGGCGTAATAGAATTTGATGCAGAACTTGCAGACGATGTTCCATTTGAATTAGTTGCTTTAACAGTAAAAGTATAAGCTGTACCATTTGTTAATCCTGTGACAACTATTGGTGATGATGAACCTGTTGCAGTAATATTTTCTGGAGAAGATGTAATTGTATATGTTGCAGTTGCTCCACCTGTTGCTCCTGGAGTAAAAGTAACTGAAGCTTGAGCATTTCCACCTGTAGCTGTACCAATTGTAGGTGTTTGTGGAATTGTAGTTGCAGTAACTGCAGAAGATGCAGAACTTGCAGAAGATGTTCCAGTATTATTTGTAGCAGTAGCAGTATATGTATACTGTGTACTTGAAGCAAGTCCAGTTACAATAATTGGGCTAGAAGTTCCTGTAAATGTAGCAGGTGATGTTGTAGGAGTTGGAGTAATTGTATAAGTTGCTGGAAAACCAAATGTTTCTGTTGCTGGAGTAAAAGCTACTGATGCCTGACCATTATTATATGAACGTCCAGATCCTTGATTTGTGGCAACAACAGAAGTCGGAGTTCCTGGAGCATTAATATTAGTTAATACGTACCAAGAACCATTTTGATAAATTTGAAGTGCGCCTATTGTTGTATTAAAATAAATATAGCCATTATTAACAGATGTTGGACGATTAGAAGTAGTTCCTGATGGATAAATTATATTTTTATTAGATGAATTAATTGGCATATTATCCTCCTGCTGCAGCCTTTGTATATTTAACTATAATAACTCCACTACTTCCTGATCCAGAAGAATAATTTCCTGCATTTCCACCAGTTCCGCCGCCACCGCCGCAACCTCTATTGGCAGCTCCATTTATAGTTGAAGATCCACCACCTAATCCTGATCCAGTTCCACCTCCTTGGTATCCACCATTACCTCCAATTGCATATATGGTACCAAAATATGTGGTACCTGATCCTCCAGATCCTGGACCAGAACTAGATGCATTTCCTCCAGCAGATCCTGATCCACCTCCACCTCCACCATTCCAAGGTCCTGGTGCTCCACCATCATATCCTGAACCACCTTGATTTCCTTGACCAGACGTACCAGATGCATTTGCACCATATCCCTGGTGTCCTTGTCCTCCACCAGAACCTCCAGTCAAAGCAGTTACTCCTGTTGATCCTCCACCTCCACCACCAACACAAGCTGTAAGAGAGCCAAATTGTGAGTTACTTCCAGATGTACCAACAGCTTGACCCGCAGATGCAGCTCCTCCTGCACCAATTGTTACAGAATAAGAATTATATAAATTTTGATTTAAAAAATATAGCAATCCACCAGCTCCTCCTCCACCTCCACCACGATCAGATGCTCCACCTCCACCTCCACCAGCAACACATAGTACGTCTGCTATTAAATTTGCTCCAGAAATAGATAGTGTTCCAGTTGATGTAAATGTTCTATAATAATATGTTGAGTCTGATGTTAGTGTACCACCTGAAACTATTGAAATTGCAGTTGGTGTTATACTACTACTTGCAGAACTTGCTGCAGATGTTCCATTAGAGTTTGTTGCTGTTACAGTAAATGTATAAGGTATTTCATTTGTTAAACCTGTTACGATAATGGGAGAAGACGTTCCAGTTACAGTAATATTTCCAGGAGATGAAGTAACAGCATAACTGGTAATTGTTGATCCTCCTGTTGCATTTGCAGAAAATGCAATGGTTGCTTGTGCATTACCAGCGGTAGCAGAATTGATTGTTGGTGCTTGTGGTACAGTAGTTGCAGTAACTGCTGAAGAAGCAGATGATGCAGAACTTGTTGATGCAGCATTTGATGCAGTAACTGTATATGAATATTGTGTAGAAGATTGTAATCCCGTTACTGTAATTGGGCTAGATGTTCCAGTTGCTGTATATGATCCAGGAGTAGATGTAACTGTAAAACTTGAAGCAAGTCCACCAGTTTCAGTAACTGGACTAAATGCAACCGATGCTGCACCATTATTATATGCACGACCAGTTCCAGCATCTGTAGCAACTACAGAAGTTGGAATTCCTGGCGCAACAACTGATTGAAATGCATACCATGCGCCATTTTGGTAAATTTGTAGTGCTCCGACTGTAGTATTAAAGTATGTTGATCCTGCTACAGGATTTGATGGTCTTTGTGCGGTAGTTCCAGATAAATACTTAATACCATTAATAAGTGAATAGTTAAGAGCCATTAATTTACCGCCCAACCATAAGTTGATCCAGTATATGCTAAATAAGCAACGGCAGCATTTGAATCAATTATTAAATTCTGAACTGAACCTTGAACCTTATTCCCATTAGGCAAGACTGTAATATTATTGGTTAGGGCACTATTAGATGCATCATATATGTATATTTCATCTCCAAGGGAAGGGGATGCTGGTAATGTTAATGTTCTAGTTGAAGTAGTATCTACAAAATATTTTGTTCCCGCCGCTAACGTTATATTACTAGATACTGCTGTATTTGCAAATCCTACAGTTAAAGTTGTAGTGTCTGATCCTGAACTATCAGAAAATGTAGCTCCTACTATATTTAAATATCCTCTAGGGTTTACTGTAGTCCCGTTATTTTTAATTGCCTGATAAAATACTTTTGACCATTGTGGTGTAACTTCATTGGTTTGTAGGAAGTAGTTGGCGTGGTCTGTTTGAAGGGGTAGGAGGGCGTTTAAGGCGTTTTCAGCAGTAGTCTGACCTGTTCCACCGTTTGATATAGGAAGGGTGGTTCCAGAAGAAACATTGCCAGATGAATCTGTTGATAAAATAGAAGCACTTGTAATACCTGGTATTTGTAATCCAGATTTAACCTTAAAGCTTTTATCTGACATTATTCCTCCTTATTTATATATTATACTGCAGTTTTTAAATATCTAACAATAATTATTCCAGAGCCGCCAGCAGATCCTAGATATCCGCCTCCACCACCACCACCTGTGTTTGCAAGTCCCGCTGATGGCTTGTAGTAATCATTTGCTCCTGCACCTTTTCCACCTCCGCCAAGTCCTCCTGATTCAAAATTGTCATCTCCTCTTGATCCAGAACCTCCACCAGCATAGTAACCATTGTCACCAGTTGATGTAGCAGTTGCCCAATCTGAATATGTATTTAATCCATTTCCACCTTTACAGTATCTAGGATAAGAATCATTTACATTTCCACCAGCTTGTCCTGCACCGCCGCCTCCACCTGCAAACTTATAACCATTTAAACCATATCCCCCAGCATAACCTTGTCCACTTGTTCCAAGTCCTCCTGGGTAAGATCTATACATTCCAGCGCCTCCGCCTGAACCTCCACTATTAGCATACCCGCCATTATAATTCTCATTAAATGCGCCTGTTCCACCATGACCTCCACCAATTGCAGAATAACCATTAAATGTACTGTTTGATCCATTTGATGGAAGATCATTTACCATTATTCCACCTGCGCCAACCACAACTGGATATGAAGCTTCTGCAAGACTCTGTGAGCTTAAGTATAGCAATCCGCCAGCTCCGCCTCCACCGCCATTTGATGCTCCAGCTCCGCCACCTGCAACCATTAAAATGTCACAAGCTAAATCTGTATTTTTTACTAATAAAGTTCCGCTGGATGTAAAAGTTCTGTAGTAATATGTTGAATCGGAAGCAAGTGTCCCTCCTTCAATTAGCGGAACTTTTATAAAGTTTAAATTTTTATTTAATTTAACTACTGCCATTGTTGTAGCAGCATCTGTTATTGTAATATTTAATTTTGCATCTTGTCCTGAAATGCTACCAGTAATAGATAATCCACTAATAGTTCCTCCAGTTTCAATGATTCCATATTCAGTCATATCTACGTCTGTACCATTTGTCTGATAAATAATTTTTGATGATCTTGTTTTTGATCCTTGCGATATTGCAACAGCATATTCTATAGCATTAAATGTTGTTGTATCATTTGAATCTATTTCTGTTGAAGAATTAGATCTAATTATTTTTTGAACAACGGAGTATGGATATGTATAATCTAATTCTATACCTTTGCTAGACTTAAAGTTTTTATATGCCATTAATTATCCACCTACTGCAGTCTTTAAATATCTAATTATAAATATACCAGAGCCTCCTGGACCGCATCCATAGGTAGTATTTGATGCTCCGCCTCCTCCAGTATTTGCAACTGCTGCAACATATTTTTTATTACTATCACTTTCTCCAACTCCACCTCCGCCAAGACCTCCAGAACCACCAGTTCCATTTGTGTATGGGTAAAAGCAGCTTCCACCTCCACCGCCAGCATAGTAACCGTTATTTGCTCCAGTAGATGTTGCAGAAGCCCATTCAGATAACTGAATTCCATTACCTCCATTACCACCTAAAACTGGATATAGTCCAGATGCATTTCCGCCAGCACCTGCTGCTCCACCTCCACCGCCAGTTGCTCCATACCAATAATTACCACCATTATATCCTTGACCAGCTACTCCAGTTCCGTAAGAACCATATCCTGCGCCACCGCCAGAACCACCATTTCCTGCGTTTTCATAGTAAGCTCCATAGCCACCGCCAAATGCTGTTAAAGAATTAAATGTTGTATTATTACCTGACAAAGCACCGCCGTTTGCACCGCCGTTTTGAGCCCCTCCAGCACCAACTAATATAGGATATGATCCTGTTGCTAATGTCTCAGAGTATGTGTTAATAAGTCCACCTGCACCACCACCACCTCCTTGTGAGCCTCCTCCGCCACCAACCATCAAATAATCAACAGTAACTGGTGCTCCATTTAATGTTAATGTTTGACTGCTCTTAAATGTTCTATAGTAATAGGTTGAATCAGAAGTAACAGTTCCTCCAGAAAATGTTGGAGGAGTAATTGATTGAACAGAATTAGATGAAGAAGACATATCTCCATACCCAATTGAATTATTTGCACGAACTTTAAACGTATAGTTTGTTGAGTCTGTAAGACCAAGTACAGTTATAGGGCTAGATGTACCGTCTACTGTAATTCCGTCTGGAGTAGATATAACAGTATATGACGTAATTTCAGAACCACCATTATCTACTGGAGCTGTAAATGCTACTGTTGCTCCTCCTGTAATTCCAGTAGCAGTTCCAATTGTTGGTGCATCTGGAACAGTTGGAACTCTAGGAGTATTTATATTTCTAGACATCTTAATCAAAACTGCTGTTGAATTTGCATCAGTTGCAGTAGCCTTTACAACTGCATTTGTTGATGAAACTTGAGCAACTAAAGATATGCCAGAAATTGATCCACCAGTTTCTGTAATTGCAAATTCTGTGGCATCTAGAGATGTGCCATTTGTTTGCATAATAAACTTAGAAGATCTAATTTTTGAGCCTTGAGTAAATGTAATAAAATATTCGCAGGAAATAAATGAATCAAGGGCAACTGTATCGATGACCGTTGCAGAATTTGTAGTTAACTTTGCCTCAATTACCTTATTTGGCAAAGTGTATGTATCTACATCAAAACCATTTCTAGTCTTAAAATTCTTTAATGACATCATTTCCTCCTATTATATTAATACTTTTTGAATTTTAACTGTTGCATTTGTTGATGCAGCATCTGTAATTGTTACTTGGAATACAGCATCTGTGCTTGAGACTACAACTTCTGGAAGAATTCCAGTCATCTTTCCGCCAGTCTCTACAATACCATATTCTGTATAATCTACAGAAGTTCCATCTGTTTGAGCAATAATCTCAGAAGATCTAATCTTTGAGCCCTGCTTAATTGACACTGTATATTTTACAGTTGTAAATCCTGATAAAGCATTTGTATCTATTGCAGTTGCTGTATTACCAGTAATTGATGTAGATGATGTTTGCTTTAGTGTAAGACCAGTAATTGCTGTTACTGTCGCTCCTGACCCAATTGATGTTGAACCAATTGTAGGAGCTGAATATGTTACTGGAGCGGTAGCCCATGTTGGAACACCAGATGCTAGTGTTAATATGTACCCATCTGTTCCAGCTGAAAGTGTTGATAATGTATTACTTGCAGAAGCATATACAATATCTCCCTTTGAGTAGCTAGTTAATCCTGTTCCACCCTTAGTGGTAGCAATTGTATCTGCAGACCATGTTCCAGTTGAAATTGTTCCGAGTGTTGTGATATTTGAAGTTCCAGCCCATGTTGAAAGTTTAGTATTTTCTACATTGCCTAAACCTACAAACGACTTGCTAATTGTAAGCCATGAAGGATCTGAATATGAGCCTGAAGTATATACTCCATTAGTTACCGTGGCAGCATTTCCAGTATATTGTGAAGCTGATAATACTTGAGTTCCGTCTATCTTTAATACTTTACCTAATGCTAAATCAAGATTTTCTGATGAAGTCCAAGATCCAGTTGAATTAGACCATGTAAATGTTTTGTCAGTTGTGCCATTTAATGTAATTCCGCCACCATTTGCAGTTATATTGCTAGGTGATGAAACATCTCCAAGAATAATATTTTTATCTTCAATAACTAAGTTAGTTGAATTAATATTTGTTGTAGTTCCATTTACAGTCAAATTACCAGAAATTGTTAAGTTAACTGCTGATGCGTCTCCAGTAAATGAAGGCTTATCAATTGGAGCATATGTAGATGAAGCTGTTGTTGAATCTAACTTATAACCTAATTGTGTATCTACATAAGTTGTGTCTGCTTTTAAAGCAATATCTCCATTTATTGTTTGAGTAACTCCAGAAAGAGTTGTTTGAATATAATCTTCTGTAGCAAATGGGTACCAGTGCCCGTTAGTTGAATTTGTTGCAAAAATTTTACCTGCTGCAGTTCCCATTGTAACCAAAACAATTCCTACTGCATCATTTGAATTTAAATCTGAATATGTAAATACTGCTGCAGTTCCTGGACCCTTTGATCCAGGTAGAGGAGCTGTAGTTACTTCATAAATACCTGTAGGCAAATACCCATTACCACTTGTAATTAATATTCTATTAGAAAGATTATTGCCTGAACCCTGGAATTGGAACCCATTAAATTCTGGATAATTAGCATCGCTATTCATTGTAAATATTACTTTATTATTTGCAACTCCTATGGTTGCTACTGCATTTACATCTGATAATGTAGCATATGTAGCAACTGGTACAGATGTTCCAAGCATACTTGTTAAAGTTCCATTTGAAACAATAAACGGGTTAGATACAGATGTAATATATGGTGCAGGAATAGCGTTAAACTGATCCTGAATACTAGATGTTACTCCATTAAGATATCCAATTTCAGTATTTGATACATCTCCTACTGTAAGTGATGATGCTGTTAATGTACCTACTGCAAGGTCATCTAATGAACCCTGCCCAAAATTAACTGTATTTGTAGGCTCATCTGTTACACCCTTGAAAAGCTTCCAAGTTCCAGCAGATGCATCTTTTACAAGTCCTGTGTGAGCATATGTTCCATCATTATAACTAGCAACAAAACCCAGGTCATTTATATTTCCTGGATTACCGTCTGCTAAGTAAAGCAAAGGGTCTTGAATAACTGTATTTGTTGAAGAAATTTCTGTCGCTGTTCCACTAAATGTTAGTGTACCACCAATTTCTAAATTATCAACAGTTGCTGTTCCAGTAAATGTTGGAGATGCTAATGGAGCTTTATCATCCAACTGAGTTTGAATTCCTGATGTTACTCCATCTACATAATTTAATTCTATTGTAGAAAGAGTAGCTCCATCAAGTATATTTAATTCTGTTGCTGTTGCTGTAAGTGCAACATTTTCATTAATTTTAGGAGATGTTAAAGTTTTATTAGTAAGAGTTTGAGTATCAGATACTCCTACAATATCGCTTGAAACTCCATGAGTTTTTGTATTAGATTCATGCGATGAAAGACTTGAAGCAACAGTTGAAGCAGCACCATATGCATCATATGTATTTGCTGTTACAGATATTGCACCTGTTGAATCATCATATGAAAGTCCTGTTCCAAGGTAATTACCTACTGCATCTTGTGCTAATTCAGTAAGGTCGGTGGATGAAACTTTACCACCTAGTTGATCTTGAATATTTGAAGTTACACCATTTAAGTAGCCAATCTCAGTATCTGAAACTCCAGCTACTTTATCTTGCTTAGTCCCCAATGCTGTTGATATTGTTGCAGCATATGATGAATCATCATTAATTGCTGCCGCTAACTCATTAAGTGTATCTAATGCTCCTGGTGCTCCACCAATTAAATCATCTACTGCTTTCTTTACAAATGCTGTTGTAGCTATTTGAGTTGTATTTGTTCCAGCTGTAGCTGTTGGAGCTGCTGGAGTTCCTGTAAATGTTGGAGAAGCAATTGGAGACTTATCATCTAATTGTGTCTGAATTGCGCTTGTAACACCATCAAGGTATCCAATTTCTGTATCCGATACTCCAGTTACCTTATCTTGTTTTGAACTTAAGTCTACTGTAGCCCATGATGTTGTTGAACCATTTGTCTGAAGGAATTTACCTGTTTGACTTGTTTGGTCTGGAAGCAAAGCTGCTGAGTCTACACCAATTGTAAGTTCTTGTGGACTTGCATTACCATCCGCTGTGATATTAATTCCTGTACCTGATTTAAAGTTAACGGTATCGAGACCTACTGCTGTAAGCTTTTGAACACCATCAACTTCCCAATACTTAAATGTTGAGTTCATTGCAATCTTTGCAACACCTGTACTTGGGCTTGTTACGTCAAAACCTGAGTCTGCATCGAATGCTATTGTTGAAATATCTGTATATGTCTCAGTTGCAGTACCATTTGTGTCTGTCTGAGTAATTGTCATCTTTGGTAAATCTGATGTCAGGGCTAAAGTTCCTGAAGCATCTGGAAGGGTAATTGTTCTATCTGCTGTAGGATCTGTTACTGTGAGGGTGGTCTCATAAGAATCATTTGTTGGACCTTCGATAATAATAGATGAACCTGGGATAATAGCATTCTTAGATGAGTTTAGCCCTACAACTCCTCCTGCTGCTCCAATATCTATGAACTCAAGAAATCCGTCAGCAATTGTGTTAAAGTCTGTAGGGACGACGTTTGCATAAGCAGAAATACTGTTCCATGCTGTTGCATCACCACTTACTGGTGTTGGACCAATTTTAATTTTGAGAGTATCAATTTCAATACCCATTTCACCTTCACGCAATGTTGGATTATTTGCAACCCAATTTGCTGCGGTGTCTCTTCTTACTTGAATTCTAACTGCCATTAGCTGTTACCCCCGTCTATTATATCACCTGTAAATACTGAATTGGAAGTACCACCATCCATTACAACAATATTTTCTGTGACGTATTGTCCATAATCTACATATCTAACTTTTCCATCTGTATAGTGAATATGATCAAGGATTTCTTTAGGTCCTGCCACATCATACCAAATTGAATCATTATAAGTTTTAATTGTTCTTTCTTGTGTATCAAAATATACTTGACCTTGTATTGGTGAAGATGGAGCTTCTGGTAATGCTTGAATTGCAGTAGCAGTTGAACTTCCACCTCCTCCGCCACCTGCACCAATTTCTTCCCACGTTGTTCCGTTATAATATTTTAATGCATTTATATTTGTATTAAAATATATCGCACCTCTTACCGCATTTGCTGGGTCAGAACCTAGCGCAGGCGGAACAACGGGGGTTAGAAATTTTTTAGACATTGTTATCCAATAACCACAATTTCGTATTCGTTAGTGCTTGGAGCAGTAGCGAATTTAATTGTTACATTATTTAGATCTGTACGTTCTACATCTGCTTCTACTTGAGCATATGGAGCGTTTGCTTGGAAAATTTGAACATTTACATGTCTTGTTCCAAAAGCGTGGTTTATTCCAAATGATGTGGTTGAATTATCTCCAATTGTAGCTGCATATTTGCGTACACCATATCCATTTGTAGTGTCATTTGTAATACTGCCTGAAGCATCAATTGCAAGTCCTTCACCGACCTTAACTTGAATTGCACCAGTTCCTGCTCTGAACTCAAGACCCTTGTTTGTATTTACATTAACTTGAATTCCATCATTTGAAATTGCAAGTCCACTGGCTGTATCGACAATGGCATTTATTTGATTTCCATCAACCTGTATGCTATTGCTTCCAATGTAAGTACCTTGCCCTGAGAACTGTGACCATTCTTGATTTGCAAAATCAACTATGTAATGGTTTGACTGTACCCATGAAGTTGCACCATATTGAGTGCCTTCCATAACGAAGACGGCAGCTCCAACGAGTTCTGTAAATTCATTTGCATCGGTTGAACGAGTAAGTGTCCATGAAATTCCATCATCATTAAATGTCCAAATACCTGCATTTGTACCATTTGTAATAAGGATTCTATATCCATTATGTGCTGAAGTAAGAGTTACATGTCCATCAATTACTAATGTTGAAGTATCTCCAGTTAATCCAGCATTTGGATCATCCCAAAGAAGATTTACAGCTTGCTTCCAATCTAATCCTGAAGAAAGCGCTTGAATTTCGCTATACTTAACAAGACGGTTATCTGGATTAACTGTATTCATATAAGCATTGCCAGTTTCAGCATAAAGAATTACGCTGCTATTACCGTACAATGTTACGTTGTGATCTTGATCTCCATAAATAGATCCATAGTGTGTTCCACCTGTATCTCTAAACTCAAATGTTCCATGAACTTCTGCATAGGTATTGTTTGGATCAACTTTAAATGTCTCTCCAACCCAGAACAGATTAGATGGATACATATTAACATTATTAGCTGAATAGATATCAACATCATTTCCATTATATGACTGTAGATGAATTCCACTATTACCTTCAAGAATTAAATTATTATCAACATAAATTCTTCCAAGTACTGTGTTGCTGTTATCTTTAAATTCAAATGTTCCATAATTATTAAGACCAACTACACCATTAAAAGAGTCTACATAGAATTTTTCATAATCACTTGAGTCTTTTACAGATAGATACCCACTGGTATTTATATAGCTGCCACCAATTGTTAAATTACTTCCAAATGTAGCTGGGGCATCAAAATATGAACTTGTATCAACATACACTGAGCCGTCTGCATCTAAATGAATATTCCCAGACATAGCTTGAAGCTTTAAGTCTTGTGTCATAGCTTCAACATATGAATCTAAACCATTATTTCCACCATTTGATAGTCTAAGTGTATTTTGATTATAATTAGCAGATGCAAGCTGAATTAACTGGTTATCTGAATCAAAAGTAATAGTTGGATATGAAGTGGCAAGGTTTTTAATCTGTACAACTGTAGGTAGAGATACTGTCGCAGCTCCTGCCATATCTGTATTAACAGTAACTTGATTATTTGTTCCAGTAATTGATTGAACACCATCCGCTAGAAGGTCTCCAATTGTTGCGATTCTATTATTTGAAGAACCTGCATTTCCAATATATGCTGCTCCATCTGGGTTAAGAATAACATTTCCACCAGTTGATTCAATTATTGCATCATTTGCAGCTGTTACAAATATTGGACCATTCCCAATAACCTCAAGGACTCCGCTGATTCCGTGAATATATCCAGCGCTTCCTGTTCCATCATCAAAATGTAGGTTATCCGCTACAGTCTTATTTGTTAATGTTTGAGAATTACCAGCTGTGGTAATTTCATTTTGAGGATTTGATCCTGTTGCATCATTTCCCCAGTGAACATAAGCTCTTCCAGGTCCGCCATTATCATTACCAGGATAAAGGATAATGTCTCCATTGTTAGAACGAAGAGATAAATCATCATCAGAAACAATTCGGTTGGTTCCTGTATATGAATGCTCAATATACATTGTTTCAACATCTGAATTATTTGTAAATGAAACTCTATCCTTAAGAACTGGATCTTCTAAAGTCTTATGTGTAAGAACATCTACTGTATCTGGGCCAATTCCAACCTGAATCCATGAAGTTCCATTATCAAGGTACATGACTTTGGTATCAGTAGTTGCATATAGCAATCCACCCTTTGATGCTGCTGGACGATCTGCCTCTAATCCATATTGAATTGAGCCTGCGCCAACCCACTGTGTTCCATCATATGTACGAAGTTCATTCGATACATTATTAAAGTAAATTTGACCAGCAACGCCATTTGAAGGGTTGGCTGCCAAGTTTTGAATTCTAGCATTCTGAAGTTCATTCTTATTCAGATTGATACTAGTTACAAATAGTTTTGCCATCTTTTTTTCTCCTTATGACAGGTATGCTGTCCCTGCAAATGGTTGAGCCATTGTCAGTGTTATTGTATTGATATTATTATAGTCTATGCCTGTTTCCAATAAGTCACCAGCACTTGTTTTAACTGTGACATTTGGATAAAACCCTAGATTATGATTTAAAGCTACTGAGTATATTCCAGAAACTGGACCAGTAACTTGTCCTATTTCCCAAGAGGTACTATAAGCGTAGTCTGAACCCTCTTGAATAAATTTTATTACTGTTGCTCCAGCCCAAGTTAAGTCTGATAGCTTTGGGCCGTAGAAATCTGTTGTTGTTGTATTATAATAAAAATCTCCAGCAACACCTAAGTTATTTGCTGGAGCACCTGTGCCATTTAATATAGTTCTTCCTGCAGGACCTTGTGGTCCAGGAGAAGATACATTAACCCGATTTATAGTTTCTTTTACTATTACTTTTTCGACCATTAAATTGTCACCGATCTACTGAGCGTCATAAAACCCTCAAGGAGTTTTATTTTATTGCCATTAGAATCGATGAGCATAATGTCGTATGAGGACTTAGGGTAGAATAATTTATTTGTTTGAGTAGGTGTCATTTTAATAGTAAGTGTACCTGTTGGTCCATCTATTGTAATTCCACCTGCTGGAGAAGTTAATGTGACTGCTAACTTATCTCCACCCTGAGTGTTTCTTACCTGCATTTTTGCAGAAGAACCAGTAATATCAATAGGGGTTACTTCATCATCCTCAGTATATTGCACCTGGAATGTAAAAGTAGCATTTTGATCTACTTCCCAGTTTTTATTCTTTTGCCCTGCTTTTTGTCCTGCCATTTGCCATAGTCTCCTAAATAGGAATACTCCTGTACCTATTTTAGCACAGGAGTATTTCTAATTAAGTTATATTTTACTTAGACTTAAAACCAAAATCTTGGTTACTTGGACTTAATGCCTTCAAAATTACTGGGGCAACCGCTGCTACTCCAGCTGCAATTAAATCCTTTGGATTTGTATTGCCAGTCATATATAGAGCTGTGGCTGCTGCCAAAAATGCTCTTCCATATGTACCTAGCGCTGATAGGATTTGTTCTGTAATTGTATTCATATTTCTCCTTTTGGCTTTCGCCATTTATATTATACTACTAAGCTGAGATATCCACAATCTCGCAATTTCCATCTGATGTACAAGCAAGCGTCTGAGTTCCAGAAGTTCCGTCCTCTGTTTCATAGAAAGAAAGATCTTCCCATCGAATAGACTTTGGCATCTTAGACAATAACTCCTCGTACTCTTCTTTTGTACATTCCTGATATGGGGCCTGCTTATATGTATGCTCTGAGTATGGAAGGAATGAAATGCCAGAAACTTCATCAAAGTGCTTATATACCCAAGCTCCGACTTCCATCCATTCATCTTCCTTTACAGATACAGTAATAGATGGCTTATGTTCACACCATGCACGTTGGTAAACTAACCAAATGTTTAGATGATCGATTGCTGTAAGTTCGTCTCTTGTGATTGCATTCTTAGGTGCCTTAACAGGAAATGAAAATACAGATGTATCATTAGGCTTCATAACGTCATCTTCAACTGGAATTCCAACCTCAGTTAAAAATGTTGTAATTGGATCCTTCTTGTCTCCACGAACTGTTCTAATATAATAATCAGAATGCCATGCATGCATTCCTGAGCTAACCCCGACCAATTGGGATACTGTTCCAGAAGGCTTTACACATGTAATAGCTGCAGACTCAGGAATCCCAATTTTCCCAGCCTCTTCCGAATTGATTGTTCTTGCATACTCACGTAGACCATTTAATGTCTGCTCGAGTTTTGCAAGATTTTCTTTGCCAGAAAAGAATTTGTGGCCAAACTGACCTGTTAGAGAAACTCCAAGAAGTCTTTCTTCTTCTGTGTTGTCTTTCCAAATCTTACGAAGATACTTAAAGTCTGTTAATGTTGATTGCCATGTGCCAAGAATTGTTGCAAGGCGTACCTTATTTGAGACATCTTCAACTGTATCCGTTTCACGTAATACGACTTCTGAAAGATTACAAAACTGATAGGGACGAAGAATAATTTCTGAACATGGGTTTGTTCCATAATGTATTTCAGGGTTTCTACGACCATACTTTGCTGCCTGCGCCTGCGCTGCTGCGACATTATAAATTCCACGTTCCCCAGATTTTGAGTCATATAAAGACTTCCATTCTGCAATAAACTGCTCCATCTCTGGTTTGCGAGAATACGCAACAGAGTTATTTGCTAATGCACGTTGTGAGTTATTCTCCCACCAGTTTCCAGCTTTTGCCTGAGCCATTTCAATATCATTGATATTTGAAAGAGAAATCATTGCTGATCGGCGGACTCCACCAACAACTACAATTTCACCAATCTTACACATAATATCGTGTGCTTCGATTGGCTTTAGTTGACGACCAGCTGCACCCTTAAATTTTGCAATAGTAAAATCAAATAAGTTAATCAGTGGTTGTGGACCTGATGAACGACCACCCATAGTCTTAAGACGAGCACCTGCTGGACGAAGTTTATTTACATCAATTGCTGGAACTTGTCCTGCCCAAAGTAAAGCTAACAGTTCACGATATGCTTTTGCCCATCCTTGTTTTGAATCTTCTACAGTAATAACTGTTGATGACTTTTCAAAAGAGTCTGGGACGGCAGGAAGCTTATTAACATACTTATACTCAACAGAGAAACCAACACCTGTTCCACACATAAGAATATACATTGTTTCATCAAATGAACGTGGTGAATCTACTGGAACAAATGAGCAGTTATATCCTGCAACATGATCACGATCTAATGCAGCACCTGCAGTCATTACTGATCGCATTGATGGCATGACGTTACGATTAAATACTGCAGATTTCATTTCTTCTACAAGCTTTGCATCTGGCTTATAGCTATTATTTTTTTCTAGGTGATTTAACATAAAGTCAAAATAGCGATCTACTGTTTCACCCCATACTTCTCGACGATTATCTTCTGGAATCCATCTTGCATAACGAGACAATGCAATAAAGTTTTCATATGGGTTTTCAATAGTTCTTGACATTTTTTAGTGACACCTTTTCTTCCGCCTTACGGATTGATAATTTTATGAATGAGATCTAAGTGTATCAAACTTTTTTTCAGAGGTCTAGGGCTAATTAAACTTTTTGAAAATATGTTTGAAGGCATTATTGGTCAACTGATCCCAATTATATTCTTGATGAATTCTAGTTGACTGAGCATAATAGTAGCCTGAGTATGCTTTAAAGTTAAAAGTTACATCTCTCATAAGTTCAAGTAGATGTATATAGTTTGGTTCAAAAACTTTTCCTTCATGAGGAAATGGCCAAGGAGAATTTATAAGTTCCGATTTAATTTTTAATGGGCCCAAATAGTTTTCATAATGCGCCCAACCGCTTGTACAAATCGTTGGCATTCCTGTTGCTAATGCTTGCAAAGGAATAAAACCAAAACCCTCTCCATAACTTGGATAAACTAAAACGTCATGGTCATGATAAAGTTGCACTAGCTCTTCATCAGTTAGTTCTTTAGTTATTACTTTAATATTATTATATACATTCTGGGGTAATCCTATAATATTTTTTTCTATTATATTATTAAATACTCTAGTAGTATTATTATGATAAGCTTTAATAGTTAAAGAATAGCCAGGCTTATCTCCAAACAAATGTCCAAATGCATCTACTACCATCTGTCCCGCTTTTCTTGGAGCGGGTTCACCAATGTGCAAAAACTTTATAGCATCTGACTCTAATCTTCTTTTAGGTTTCCATATGTCCTGAATACCATGTGGATAAACCTTTATATTCTTATACCCATTATCCTCAAATACATTAGCACACCAATTTGATGTTGTCCACATTTCATCGGTTGCCTCAATCATATGCCTCCATCTTTCAGGAACTATAGTTGATTCCCACGGAGTATATCCAATCTGATATTGATTTCTGTGCATCTTAAAATGCTCAGGTTGTGCAAAATTTATTTGAACTGGAGATTTAGGATCAGAGTATGGAACATCATTTCCTAATCTTTTTAAAGATTCAACGATATTTAATCCAGCATAACCATACCCGTTAGAGTTTTTTAAGTTAATCGTTGGTGTAAAAAACGAAATCTTCATGTTCTCTTTCTGGTCAACTGACTTGACAGTAACTTAGCGGGAATGCTAAGATTATAACTCGTTATCTCTAAAGGAGGAAATGCCAATGGAGAATATAAAACAGCAGTTAAGCGATGTAGTGCATAACTGGGTGATAATAGTAATGGTAACATTATTTTTATTTCCAGTCCAGCCTGCAAATGCATTAACTGCACCAACAGTGAAAACTGAATACCAATTAAAGCAAGCGATGTTGCATAGATTAAGTACAACACAGTACACACCTAAGCAGCAACTCACAAATGAAGATCTTATAGGCCTTTTAAAGGCGGTAGGATTTAAAGGTCAAGGTCTTAAAAAAGCTTGGGCCATAGCAAAGAGGGAATCTACTGGACGACCACTTGCATATAACGGAAACAGAAAGACTGGAGATAGTTCCTATGGATTATTTCAAGTTAATATGATTGGAAGCCTTGGAAAAGAGCGCCTTCAATTATTTAATGAGAAATTTGATATGAAAACTAAGACTGAGTTATTCGACCCAGTAACAAACGCAGAGATAACGTATTACATGACCAATGGCGGCGAAGATTGGTCAAGCTGGAAGGGTATGAACCTGAAGGCTAGGGAATGGCTCAAGCAATTCCCATCTAAGCTAGTATAAGAGGAATGATGCAGATACAATATGTATCTAGATATATAGCTCTTTCAGAAGAGGGCCTTGTGTTCAAGATGGATTGTCCAATTGACCAAGGCTCTCTTCTTTGCAATCTAGATGAAAATGATAAAATATACTTATATTGCCTTGCCTGTGAATACAAAAAGTACATAGGTATTGATTTATACAATAGCATGGTTAGGACGGTAAAAAGAATTGAAAAAATGTAATAATAAAGAATGCGAATGTGAAAGCACTCCGATCATGCCAATTGATAGCATGGGTAGAGAAATATTTTGGGAAGATTTAGGTAGACCTGATGGAAAATAATGTAGAGCAATCAAATTTAGAAGATAACCTACCAATGGTTAATTATATTATGTTGCATCGTATTTACGACATGCTAACTCTAATATCTATGAAATTGGCTGGAGAAGAAGAAACATCTAAAATGGTTGAATATCATGAAAAAGGATTCCTATTAGGTCCTGCCCCATCATTTACTCCTCAAGAGTAGTTGACTTAAAATAAAACTTATTTTACAATAAGATTAAGCAGGTAGAGCTACCACCATAGCTCCCTGTTTATTACATAGCAATATGTAAACACTACCCAATCGGATCCGCCTCTGATTGGGTTTTGTGTTTTATAAGCGGTATAATAGAAGAATGCTAAAGCATAGAATAATAACATTAAATAGCACAGCTCAGGATCTAGTAACACATGAGACAGTTGATGCTTTGGCAGTATTTTCTATTCAAAATATAATGAGCAGTGGATTTGCATATCTTGGAAACTCGTCTGTATCATCATCATCATATGGACATAAACTATATCCAGGACAATCATTTACAATAGAGCTTGCTCCAAGTGACAGGATCTACGCTGTTGGCGATTCTGGTGTTCAAGTAGCTATATTTAGTTTGGACATATAATGAGTCAACCAAGATTGCGGATAACAGATGCAAAAATAACTGGTTACGGAGCATTTTATTCAACTCAAACACAGTTAGCAGCAGCAGTAGATACACCTTATGCTGTGACTTGTAATGTAACATCAATGAGCGACGGCAACGTAAGAGTGGTAGATGGACATAAGTTCTATATAGATAACGATGGCCCATACAATATGCAATTCTCTCTACAACTTGAATCAACAAATAGTTCTACTCAGACAGTAGATGTTTGGGTAAAATATAATGGAGTAGACTATCCGTGGTCAAATACAAAGATCAATGTCATAAAGGGGCCAAACGTAGCAGCCTGGAATATCTTTGGACAGTCTATTAGTGGAGGATATGTAGAGCTAATGTGGTCTGCCTCTTCTACAGACATATCAATCAGGTCTTATCCTGCTGACTCAACACATCCTGCAGCACCATCTGCAATTATTACATTTAATAGAATTAACGAAATATAGTGCGAAATTAAGTGCGCCCGAAAAAGTGTTTCGGCGACTAGAGAGAACTATTTATCAATTGCTTGAGATGCTACGAATGCCAGCGATAACAGCATAAGTACAGGGAACATAATTAATATAATCATACCTTAATTATAGTAAACTAAAATCAGAGTCTCCTGAGATGTAGCTGAGAAGCGCTGGATATCTTATAAATTCGGACATATACTCCCATATAGGACATATATATACATTATAGATATATACTTACATTACGGATGTATAGATACAATTAAGACTAGGGCGTAATAAAGGCCCATGAGAGCTATCATGAACTTTACCCATGTTTTCTGGGATCTGTTCATAAAAGCTCCGAAACGGCCTCAGAAGGCCCTTGGAGCATTTTTGGCGGGGTAATCAAGGTAAGTCACCAATTCCTCAATGTAGTAATAATAACTATAGAGAATCCTATAGCTATACAAATAGAAAATAATAAATTCATTCGAAATCTCCATCGTACCAAATAGAAGTCTTATATTGTTCATCTTGAGTTAATTCGAAGATAATATCCATTAGAACCCTACAGTCTTCATGCTTCCAAGTAAGATCACATATACCGTTATTTGCTGCTGCGTTTAAGCATTGTGTATGGATTCTTTGATCAAGATAGGATTTGAAAAAATCTATTGCTGCCGCCGCTTGATCTATATCGCTCATATAATAAGTTTTAGTTGTATATTTAGCATCTGAAATATGACGAGCTAATTGATCAATTACGACTCTATTCATTATTAAATATCCTAGTCGACTGTAAATATATTACTGCATGATCAGTGCATAGGAATTTGAGATCCATATTTTCATCAAGTTTAGATGTATAGGCGTATTTGTTACAAAATGAGCAAGTTCTGTTCATTGCTGCCTCCTCGTAGGGATATTGGGATTTGAACCCAAAGTCTTGAATATATAAGAT
>CAZDRR010000009.1:0-15957 GCA_964507955.1 uncultured Candidatus Saccharibacteria bacterium
ATATTTGGGTTAATAAGCCCAATATTTTCAAATGTAACCTCTGCAATAGAATATCCAAAAATACCAACATAATCTTGTTCTGGTCGATTGATGTAGAGATTTGTTATCTTGTGTCCATTAGTTCCAGTTAAAATTACAATAGGTTCAAATGGTGTACCCAATGTTCCGATCGGTTCGAAGCCAAGGCCACTATTCCAATTAACGGTATCTGAACAATCTATATCTTGCTCAAGAATGTAATAGTTAACTGCTTCAATATCTGCATTAGCAATTTCTTGAAGCTGTGAACAAGTCGTGATTTGATATGGATCTAATTCAGTACCTGAACCATTACCTGTAAATGCGGATACTGAGTTAATTCCTAAAACAAAAAATAAGAACGCATTAGTAAAAAAAATATTTTTAATATTCATGTTGGTTTTGATAGTTTTTAACAAAAATAGTATAACATACCCACATAACAAAATGACGGACCCGAAGGGTCCGTCATTTTGTTATAGTTTAATATCCTATAGGTCCATGTTCATGAATATCTTTTTTTTCTGGAATATCTCCAATCGCAACTTCTGTTGTAAGTAAAATCGCAGCAGCACTTACTGCATGTGATACACCATTCCGTGTTACTTTTACAGGATCAATTATCCCAGAACCAATCATATCTTCAATTACAACATCATTAAATGCATCATATCCTGCATTTTTTGAACCCTTAACAACAGCATCTACAACAACCCCAGCATCTTCTTTGCCACTATTAAGTGCAATTTGTCTCAAAGGAGCCTTAAGTGCTTTTGCAACAATTTCGTATCCAATCTTTTCTTCAAGAGTCATCTTTGAAGAATTCTTTAATGCAACACTTTCTATATATATAGCAGATTTTGCAAGTGTACTTCCACCCCCAGCAACAATTCCTTCTTCAACAGCAGACTTAGTTGCATTAACTGCATCTTCAATTTTCAATTTAAGATATTTCATTTCAGTTTCTGTTGCAGCACCAACCTTTATAACAGCAACTCCACCAGATAATTTTGCAACTCGTTCTTCTAGTTTTTCTTTTTCATATTTTGAATCAATATTTCTTATTTGAGATTTAATTTGTGAAACTCGTGATTCAATTTCTGACTTTTTACCTTTTCCATCAACTATAACTGTTGCATCTTTTTTAGAAATAATTTTATGTGCTTTTCCAAGCATTGCGACAGTTGCTTTTTCTAATGTTATTCCAAAATCATCACTAATAACAGTTGCACCTGTTGTAATTGCAATATCTTTTAATTCTTCTTTTTTTCTATCTCCAAAACCAGGTGCCTTAATTGCAAGCACACTAAATATTCCTCTTAATTTATTTACAACAAATGTAGTAAGAGCTTCACCATCAACATCATCTGCGATAATAACAAGTTCTTTCTTTCCTGCCTTGGCAAGACTTTCTATAAGAGGAAGAATTTCTTTTACATTTGAAATCTTCTTGTCAGTAACAAGTATAAGCGGATCTTTATACTCCGCTTCCATTCTTTCTGAATCAGTAATCATGTATGGAGAAATATATCCTTGATTAAATTCAAGACCTTGTGCTATCTCACTTGTTACTCCAAAACTTTGAGATTCTTCAACTGTTACCACACCATCTTTGCCAACCTTCTCAATTGTATCTGCAATAATTTCTCCGAGTTCTTTTGATTCTGCGGAGATAGTTGCAACATGAACAATCTGCTTTTTATCTTTAATAGGTGTAGCGCTTTTTTTAATAAAATCAATTGCATCTTTACCTGCTTTTTCTATTCCATTCTTAATACCCATACTATTTACACCCATTGCAGTATGTTTGAATCCTTCGTTAATAAGTGCTTGCGCAAGAATAACAGATGTTGTCGTACCATCCCCAGCTGCATCATTTGTTTTGGTCGCAACTTCTTTTACGATTTCGGCACCCATATGTTCAAACCGATTTTCAAGAGAAATTTCTTTTGCAATTGAAACTCCATCATTTGTGATAGTTGGTGTGCCATATCCTTTATCTAAGATTACGTTTCTTCCTCGTGGACCAACTGTAACTTTTACTGCATCAGCAACCATATTTACACCTTTAATTAAAAGCTTTTTTGCATCTTCATTAAACAATACTTGTTTTGCCATAATATTTATATAGTGTGTTATTTAATAAATTACTTTGTTTCTATTTTTGCAGAGATTTCTGATTCTCTTACAATATAAAATTCTTCTCCATCTAGTTTTATTTTTTCACCCCACGAAAACAAAACAACATCTCCTTTTTGAACAAATAATTCTACGAGTTCATCATCTACAAATTTTCCTTCTCCCACAGCAATTACTTTCCCCTCTTTTAAACCCTTGTCAGTATCAATTGAATCAGGAAGGATAATTCCTATTTCAGTTTTTTTGTTTTCAATAATTTCTTTAATAAGAACCTTGTCCCCAATTGGAACAATAGATCGTTTTACAGTTTTTTGTGTTTTTGACATATATCTAAATACATTAACTGATAATGGCTGTATTGTATGAGTTTGATTGTGGAAGTCAATATTTTTATATAAAAAGGAAAAGTCCCGCGGTCGTTTGCGACCACGGGACTACCAGCAATTGTTTCAATCTTTCATCACTCTCAGACGATTCATCATCTGGCGCAGCTGAAAACGATCTTCTTCGCTAGATGAGGAGTCGTAGAGTTTTTGAATTCTTTCAAGCCAAAAGCTGGGTTTGAGTCTGAGTTTTTGATACTTCAATCGAAGCCTGGTAAACGCATCACCCTCATGCGGAATTACCCAACACGTTGTGTATCCTGTATCGACTATCTCCTTCTCAGGAAAATAAAAATCAAATACAGGTGCATTCTTTTCAATGGAGTTCTTACCAGAATTGATTGCAGCATCACGAGCAATGACAGCATCGCCACCTCGTGTTGCAACAAAAAATCTTCCGGTCTGGACTTCATATACAAGGCTTCCAACAGGAACATAAGCAGGGTCAACAGCGACAAAACCGATTCGATCACGATCCAAGACAATAGAGTCTGGAGGTAATCTCAGTTGTGTCGATGTTTGACCTTGTTTGGTCCATGGATCACACCCGACATCATCTTTGTGGTACTTGGTTGCACGCACAAAAAAATCCCGAGGGACTGCAGCATCTACTCCTGTGCCCAAAGCAACTAGGAGAGCCATCACGCCAGACACACTGGCATATACACACTTTTTCTTCATTAATGGTTCTTCTTGTTGTTTTATGGACAGTTATTGAACTGACCATAAATAATTTTAAATTACTTTTCATATAAGTCAAGACTTTTATTCTTCCCTTTTTACCAAAATATGTTACTATATGTTCCTATCACGCATATGCAAACAATATTACAAATTATTCAGATTATTTTATCAATTCTATTGATTGCAGGAATATTAATGCAATCAAAAACAAGTGGTCTTAGTGGAGCTTTTGGTGGAGATGACTCAACAGGAGCATTTCAGACAAGAAGAGGCTTAGAAAAGACTTTGTTCCAATTCACACTCGGACTTGCTGTTTCATTTGCAGTCATTTCATTCATAATATTCGCAATTTCATAAATTGCATATAATAAACTATCGTGTCTTTTAAAGACAAAAAACCAATATACAAACGCTATTTAGAGTTTAGAGAAAAACTTTCCCTTCTTTTTTATAATTTTTCATTATTTGAAAGATTACTTGTTATTGTTTGTGCGGTTGTACTAGTATCTGCTTCTTTTTCTGCATTAGTAAAATTGAATAAGCAATTCAGTGTAGAGATACCAAAAGAAGGAGGTCAGATGCATGAAGGAATGATTGGTACGCCTCGTTTTGTAAATCCAGTTCTTGCTATATCTGATACAGATAGAGATTTATCTACTCTTATATATTCAGGATTATTAAGAATAAACGCAAACGGAGAACTTATACCTGATTTAGCTGAAACATACTCTGTATCAGAAGATGGACTTACCTATTATTTTAAATTAAGAGAAAATGCAGAGTTTCACGATGGAACACCAGTAACCACTGATGACATAATTTACACAATTTCAAAAACACAAGATCCTGCAATAAAATCACCTAAGCGACCAAACTGGGATGGTGTCCAAATAGAAAAAATTAATGAAAGAGAAATTGAGTTTACATTAAGTGCACCTTATGCTCCCTTTATTTACAATACAACTCTAGGTATTTTACCTAAACACAAATGGCAAGACATTACTAATGAAGAGTTTGCATTTACATCACTCAATACAAATGCAATAGGTTCAGGTCCATACAAGATAGAACATATAAATAGAGATGAAAATGAAATTATCACTTCCTACGAACTAAAAGGTTTTTCAAAATATACGATTAAAAGGCCTTATATAAATAAGTTCTTTATTAATTTCTATAAAAATGAAGACGACATAGTAACCGCCTTTAATAAAAGACAGATTTATGCAATACATAGTATAAGTCCAAAAAATATAGCTAAACTGAAGTTGAAAGATGAAACAGTTGTAACTCTCCCCTACTCAAGAATTTTTGCACTTTTTTTTAATCAAAATAAATCATCTCTTCTTACAGATAAAACAGTAAGACAAGCACTTAATGTATCAATTGATAGAAAATCGCTTATAGATTCAGTTCTCCAAGGATATGCAACTCCTCTTTATTCCCCTCTAGATTTATTTTCTAAAAAAACACAAGAGCAAAATTATTCAATAGATGAAGGGAAAAAAATTCTCGGTTCAAAAGATTTAAGTAATTCAACTTTAAAAATTTCTACAAATAATGTTCCGGAGTTAATTGCTGTAGGTGAAAAATTGGTTGATACTTTTAATCAAGTAGGTCTTAAAAGTGAACTTGAAATCAAGGACCTTAATGAACTTACAAGTCAAACTATTAGACCAAGAGAATACGAAGCTATTTTGTTCGGAAATGTAATTAATAGAGATTTGGATTACTATGCATTCTGGCATTCATCTCAAAGAAATGACCCGGGACTTAATTTATCAGCATATGCAAGTATTGATGGAGATAAAGCATTAGAACAAGCAAGAAACACTACGGATATTAATGAAAAAATATCTCTCTTGCAAAAATTTGAAAAAGAGGTTATAAATGATACACCAGCAGTATTCCTATACTCACCTGACTTTATCTATATCGTACCCCAAATCGTTAAAGCACAATTCCCCCAGATTATTGTGACTTCATCAGACAGATTTGCACAAGTATATGATTGGTACATAGAAACTGATACAGTTTGGAAGATATTTGCAAAATAGTTGGCAATTGATATTTGTTGCGATTTTTAAAATAGCAGTAAACATTAATTACTAATTAATTAAGAAAATAATGAACAATAGAGATTTTAGACCACGTAATCAAAACTCATCAAATCAACAAGGAGGATTTAAAAACACCCTTAAGAATTCAGTGAGACGAAAAGTGGATCGAAAACCAAAAAGTATGCGTCGACCAATGATGCATGGTAAATTCAATAATAAGAATCAAGAAATTCCACCGATTGGAAACAATATTAGAATTATTCCACTTGGAGGAGTTGAAGAAATTGGAAAAAACATGACTGCAATTGAAATCGGAAATGACATCATTGTAATTGATGCCGGTTTTCAATTTAAAGATGAAACCACACCTGGAATTGATTATATTATTCCAAATACAAAATACTTAGAAGAAAGAAAAGACAAAATTAAGGCGATGTTTATTACTCATGGACACCTTGATCACATTGGAGGTCTCCCTTACATAATTGAAAAAATTGGAAATCCACCTATTTATTCAAGAAAGTTTGGTGCCATAATGATTAAAAAAAGACATGAAGAGTTTCCGCACTTACCACCCCTCAATATTGTGATTCTTGACGGAGACGAAACTATTCCAATAGGAACAAACTTCAAAATTGAGAGCTTTGCAATTTCACATACAATTCCAGATTCAATGGGTCTTATTATTCATACACATATGGGTGATATCGTATTTATTGAAGATGTTCGAGTGGACAACATCGCAGGAGTACCTACTGACGAAGAAGTACATCAGTATAAGCGTTTTGCAAATAAAGAAGCTCTTCTTCTTACAATGGATTCAACATCAGTTGAAAAACCAGGATGGTCTCTCTCTGAAAATGTTGTTGTAGATAATATTGATAAAATTATTAAAGATACACATGGAAGACTTATAATTGGAACATTTGCATCTCAAGTAGAACGAATTCTTGCAATCATAAATGCTGCAGAAAAATACGGAAAGAAACTTGTTATTGAAGGAAGAAGTATGAAATCTAATGTAGATATCATCAAATATCTAAAACTTACAGAAGTAGAGAATGTAATTATTCCAATTTCAGAAATGAATAATTATCCACCAGACAGAATTATTCTTCTAGTAACAGGAGCTCAAGGTGAAGAGTTTGCGGCACTTATGCGTATGGCAAACAAATCACATAAATATGTAACTCTTAGAAAAGGAGATACTATCCTACTTTCTTCATCTATAATCCCTACAAACCATATGGCTGTTGTACGATTAAAAGATAAACTTTATCGATCAGATGCACGAGTTATTACATATCTTGATTCTGACGTTCATGCTTCAGGACATGGAAATAAAGAAGAATTAAAATGGATTCACAATCAAATCAAGTATAAATTCTTTGTGCCACTGCACGGTAATCACTATATGCTTAGACAACACGCAGATTTATCAATGTCACTTGGTACATCACCTGAAAATATAATAGTCCCTGATAACGGTTCTATTATTGAAATTAGTGATAATGGTAACAAAATTGAAGTTCTACCCATGAAAGCTCCAAATGAAATTGTAACCGTTGATGGATTTTCTATTTCAGATATTCAAGATGTTGTTATTAGAGACAGACAATTACTTTCTGAGGCAGGAATATTTATGATTGTTGCAAGTATTAATACAAAAACAGGTAGACTAAAAAAATCTCCAGATATTATCTCCCGAGGTTTTGTATATCTTAGAGAATCTCAAGAACTTCTACAAGAAGCACGAAACATCATAAAGCGAGTTATTGAGAAAAATATTCAAGGTAAATCACAAATTGATTTTGAATATCTCAAAAAAGTTGTTGCTGAAGAAATTTCAAAATATTTATTCCAACAAACAGCTAAGGAACCTCTTGTTATTCCTGTTATTTTGGGAGTATAAAGAAAAATAAAACCGCCGCTTTTAAAATTATTTTCCCGAAGGTTGTTCCGTTTAAAAATAGAACAACCGAGAAAATCCATAATTTTAAAAGCGGCGGTTTTATTTTATTCACTTCTCACTTTTTACCTTTATAGATATAATATACGTAATGTTCAAAGATAAAAAAACAACTCTATTTTTCTATTTATTTATTGTACTCTTTACATTACATATCACTCCTGCTGTTTATATAAATTCAAATTATCTTAGTCTATTTTTTGATACAAAATATATAGGACTTATTTATTCCATAGCATCAATTGCAACGGTTTTTGCAATCTTAAATATACGAACATATTTGAAAGAATTTGGTAATTATCAAGTCTTTATATCGACATTATTTACTGAGATGATTGCTCTTACTTTTTTAATTTTTTCAATAAATCCTTTTATAGCTCTAATATCTTTTATTGTACTTTTTATCTGTCATTCAACAGCCTTTATAAATCTAGATATTTTTTTAGAACAAAACACCCCAAATTCTATGACTGGAAAAGTAAGAGGTTGGTACTTAACATCGATGAATCTTGCTTTTGTAATTGGACCTTTTTTATCTAGTCTTCTTTTGGTCCACAACAATTATTCTTTTGTGTATGTATTTATATTACTTGTATTGTTCCCTGTTCTTTATTTTGCAAAAAAACTATTTTCAGACTTTAAAGATACACATTATGAAAAAGTTCACATCATAAAAGCTTTCAAAAAAATTGCACAGAACAACGATGTGTACTGTACTTTAATGGCAGATTTTATCCTTAAATTTTTCTATGCATGGATGATAATATATGTACCCCTTTATCTAAGTGAGCAAATAGGTTTTACTATTTCAGAAGTTACTCTTATTTTATCAATAGCACTTCTACCTTTTCTAATTCTTCAAAGTTTTGCAGGTAAAATAGCAGATGACAAACTCGGAGAAAAAGAAATGCTTAGTATTGGTTTTGTTATTATGGCATTTTTTACGATCCTTATTAGCTTTATACAAGAAGCAAATATTTCTATTTGGATTGCAACACTGTTTATGACACGTGTTGGAGCAGCTATGGTTGAATCAATGACTGAAACACATCTTTTCAAGAGAATAAATAGTGGAGATTTAAATACAATATCTTTATTCAGGATTAGTAGACCCGTAGCATATATTTTTGGTGCACTTGTAGGTGCATTATTCTTACAAATCATTTCCTTCCAGATGCTTTTCTTTGTTCTTGGAGGAATAATAATTTACGGACTAAGATATTCTCTTTCAATACAAGATACCAAATGAAATAGTCTAAAGAAGTGTATTTTGTGTCCACTTTTCAATATATGCTTTTGTATCAAATTTTTTATCCATTCCACTTCGCGACATATATCTAAGCTTTCCAAATACTTTATTGGTTACATACCATGGTCTGTCATGTACACCACCAATACACCATGCAATACCGGTATATCCATTTGGATCACGTCCATCAAGCTCATATTTATCATTTAAGTAAATTGCAATCTTCATTGCTTCGTTTATATCCTTAGTCCAGGCATAAATCATTTTTGCCCAATACATTCTAAGATATCCGTGCATCTTACCGGTTTTAACCATCTGCATTTGACATGCATTCCAAAGATCATCATGTGTTCTCGCCTCTTCAAATTCTTTTTTTGTATATAAATAATCCCTCTTTATTTTTTCATTTTTCTTTAATTCTTCTTTAAAATATTCGTGAAATCCTTCAGAGGTGTCGTAGTTAGGTTCATAATAACAAAAGTTGTCAGCGAGCTCACGACGGATAATAAGCTCCTCTAAAAAATCTCTTTTTGACTCATGATTCATGTCAGAATTCATAACTTCGTATGCAACACGTTGTGGAGAGATCATTCCATAATGCAAATAAGGTGAAAGTTGTGATTGAACATCCAAAACTGGATTATTTCTATTTTTTGAATAATCTTCTGAATGATTTATAAAATATTTTAGTGCCTTATTGGCAGACTCCTCGCCAGCAGTACACCATTTAACAAGTTTGACTGTTTTATCTGTTTTTGTTTTTTCTAAAATCAAATCAAAATCTATTTTTTGAAAATTAGTTTTTCTTGTATTCTGTTTTTTGAGCTTAGGAAAATCTATCAAAAATTCCTTGAGCTTTTTTTGAATTTTAGGGCGAATTGTATATGCTGCAAACTCTTTTTTATCACTTGCACTCCATATAGGAACAACATTATGTGTATCAACTACTTCGATTGGTATATTCAAGCTTTTAACAACCGTACTAAGCCATTTACGTTGAATTCTTAAAGGAGAAAAATCAGTAATTACATATCCTATTTTATGTTCTTTAATAAAATCTAAAATACAAGAAATATCAGAATCAACTAACGTATAAAAAGCAACATTTAATTTATGTGAATCTTTGTGTAATTCTCTAAGAGCAGTAACTTTAAAGTCTAACTGTCTTATTGTTCCACCTAAAAACTGAGGATCTAAATTATAACAAATTATAAATTCAGTATTATTTTCTAGTGCTATCTCTTGTGCACGCAGCAGTGCCCAATTATCTTCTAGACGCATATCTCTATTCATCCAATACAAAACAGGGCCAGAGACATATTCAAATTCATTTTGTTTTTGAATCCTTTCTAGTTGTACTTTCATTTCATTTCTATAAAATATCTTTTTCTTTCAAGAAAACTTCTATTGCAGACACATCTGCATCAGCAAGAATTTCTCCATTAAGATCTATTGTTGGAGCTTTGGTTTGACCAGATTTTTGTTCAAGCTCTTTCATGAATTCTGGATTTGAACGAACTTCTCGTTCTTCATATTCAATTCCTGCAACATTCAAAAAATGTAATGCTTCTTCACACCAAGGACAATTTGTTTTTGTATAAATAATAAGTGACATAAATATATTTTAACATAAAAAAGAGGTCCCGATAAAAACCTCTGCTTTCGGGTTCCTGTTGTGTTGCTAAGCAAGACGGATACCGCAGATAAGTTAATTCGGGACCTTGAGAGCTGAGCCGTAGCAGAGCTCTCGGTTTTTGTCGCGATGGTGAGCGACATGAAGATGGGTTTCGATCCCACCAGACGGTTCAAAGGGCTGAGGGAGCAAAAATTGTGGTAAGCTATTCCCTTCCTCGTGAACAAGAAAATAATACTACTATTTTAAATAAACGCAAGCATTTATTCAAAAAACTTTCCAAATTAATCAAAAAACCCTTATAAATAAGGGTTTTTTGATTATAGAATTTTATATATTCTACTCTTTTTTCTTTCCTCGTTTAGTAGGTGTTGGTGTCCAAATATAATCAAGTAACTCTCCTGCTTTCTCTCTTCCCCCAAGTCCAAAGGCAAGTGCAAGTGCAAGAACAATTCCTGCAAATAGAATTTGAATCAAAGAAGGTGCAACTCCAAGTTGAAGCATTGCAGCCATAACCCCAAATAATACAAAAGACCATTTTGTGAGTCGCCCCATAATTTGAGGATTATCAACAGGTGCATTTGAACCAATAAGTGATTTTGTCACAACAGCATCAAAAAAGTTTCCTGCAATAACTGCAAATACAAGAATGATCACAGCAATAAGAACTTGCGGAATATAAAATACAATTTCATTTAAGAATTCTGTTACCCTATTCCACCCTAGAATTTCTGCTGCAGCCATCAAGAATGCGATAACAAAGAACCATTTCACTATTTTCCCGAGTAATAATGAAATTGAAAACTTTGTTGAATATCCTGAAACAATTTCCTTGATTCCTGATTTTTCAGCAAGATCATCAATTCTAATGATATCAAAGATTTTCTTAACTATCCCTCCTAATATAGGAGCAACAATTAACCCAAGAAGCACCACAACAATGGCACCAACAATATCTGGAAGCACCTCTACCAATCTCCCCCATAAATCAAGCAATGAAAGTTGAATGATTTGTGTAAATGTATATGACATAAATAATAAATTAATAATTACTACTATTTAATTCTCTCTCAATAAAAAAATAATACAACATCTTTTTATAAAAACATGTGAGTTATTTATTAAAAATAAATAAATAAAAAATAAAATTAGAAAATAATAAATTCTTGACAATAATTTTGATTTTGATAAAACAGTACCCAATGAAAATTTTAATTATAGAAGACGACATTTCAATACGAAACGTCCTGCGATTAAGTTTTGAAAGCAAAGGCTTTATAGTTGATGAGGCCCCAGATGGTGAAATTGGTTCATATCTGGCAAGAACAAATTCATATGACATTATTCTCCTAGACAATGTCCTCCCAAAAAAATTGGGAGGACATGTTTGTAAAGAAATAAGACAATCAGGAAAAACAACTCCAATATTAATACTTTCAAACAAACAAGATGTTATTCAGAAAATACAATCTTTGGACTTTGGTGCGGACGACTATGTCTCCAAACCATTCTCATTTGAAGAACTTCTTGCAAGAATACGAGCAATAACTCGCAGACCAAAACATATTCAAGAAAATGTAATTTCCTTTAGAGGTTTTGAAATAAATCTTTCTGCACAAACAGTAATAAAGAACAAGAAAAACATATATCTTACTCGTAAAGAGTTTGCTCTTCTTGATTTTCTTATCAGGAATAAAAACATTGTTGTAAGTAGAGGGCAAATATTAGAACATGTTTGGGATATGTCTGTAGACCCTTTTTCAAACACAATTGAAACGCATATTATGAATTTAAGAAAAAAATTACAAGACACAAAAAGGAAATTTATAATCTCTATGCCTGGTAGAGGTTATAAATTAAATTTAAATCAAGGATAGTATGAAAAATATATTACAACAAATATTATACAGGAATTCAAAAAAGGTTCCTGTATTTTTTAATAAATATCAGCTTAGAGAGTCTAACTATGCGCTATTAGGAAAAATTTCAACATCAATATTACATGACATACTTACACCACTTACTTCCATACTTATAGCTCAAAATTCCACGAACTCAAATCTAAAGTCTTTCATAGAACATAGTTCAAAAGAACTGATTCAATATGTTGATATTTTAAAGAATTTTATGCATCAAGATTATAATTCATCCAGCATTCATATAAATACAGAAATCTCAAAATCAATATTACTTCTTAAACACAAGGCTCTGCTTTCAAACATTCAAATACAATTTTTAGAACTTAATCAAGTATATGCGAATATACATCCACTGCATATTTATCAGATTATAATTAACTTACTTTCAAATGCTCTCGATGCCGTAGAAAATTCTGAAAATAAAAAAGTGATTATTACAATACGCCAAGTCAAATCTTATTATGTAGAGATAAGTTGTAGAGATTTTGGTAAAGGGATTCCTAACCATATCATAAAAAATATCGGGGAAAAAATAATAAGTACAAAATCAGAAAACAGAGGTTTTGGACTTTATTCTGTTTTTTATATCATTGAAGAAATTTTACGAGGATCCATTAAAATAAAAAGTAAGAAAGATTTTGGAACAATATTCATTTGCAGCATTCCTATAATCTAAACAATTCTTTTGCAGTATCCCAATACCAATCTTCACCTTGAAGTTTCATATAATACCACCACTCAGCACCCCACAGATATTGAGTCTTCATTCCTGTTTTTTTTGCAAATTCAATTACAGTAGCAAATTTTTCAGGACTCATTCTTTGTACTTGTATGTCCGTTTGTTCTTTTATAACTGGTTTATCCAACCATGGTTCAAGAGAAAGTTCAGCAATAATAGTTTGTTTATGTTCTTTTCTAAATAGATTTAAAATATTTGATCTAAACGAATAAAATCCTGGTAAAAATGGATTTCTAAAATCACCCATAAGTTCATTCCAAGAATATACATACATTGTTGTTCCAAAGACATCCCCATGTCTAAACGCTTTTCTCCATGTACTTAATTCTCCACTATCTGTAATTAAAATAGGTCTTTTTTTTGAATCAAGTGATTTTACTAATTCAATTTCCTTTTCTAAAAATTTCTCATCAAAGTTAAAACAATGAGCTCTTGCAAATACAGATAGAAATGGTTCATTTTCAACTTGCCACATTACAATAGAATTATAGTTTTTATATCTATTAACAACCGCTTCTAAATACTCCAAGATCTCTTTTTCTTGGTCTTCTTTACTTAGATTAACAGCCCAGTCAGGTATATGACATTCTGGCCAACGAGGAAGTCGTTTACCAATTGCTAAAACTATTTGTGCGTTTTCAACTGTAGCCTTTCTCATTTGATAGTCTAATTCTTCAAAATTATATGCGTCTTTTTTAGGTTCAACCATATTCCAATGTGCAGCAAGTCTGATATTTTTAATATTCAAATCAGTAAAGAGCGCATTATAAACTTCTTTCCAATTCAAACCTAGCTCCTGTGCATAGACAGTATTAAATGAAATTCCATAATCTGGATTTTCTACTTTTTTTGTATATGAGATAGTAAAATAGAAAATAAGTAAAACAGCTACCAATATTGAAATTATTATTTTTTTAGAAAAATATTTTCTCATTTATATGAATAATAATACAAATCCGACAAAAATTATACTAATTGCAATTAGTTTTGAATATAAATCTTTTCTTTTTATATTCTCACCAAAATCAAGAGGAGTAAGTGGACCAATAATAACAGCAATTAAAAATAAAAATACAAATTGTAAACCACCCAATGCTTGAACAATCGAAACCTCTCCCACCTCAATTGCTTTGATTAAGAGTATTCCGGCAATACCAGCAATTATCTTATTACCTAATAAAATAAAACTTGTTGCTTTTATGTGTCGTTCTTTACGTTGAGTATGAAATGTTAAATTTACTCGTTTTGAATACAAAAGAGCAAATGATAATCCTGTAACAAAAATGCTTACCCAGAAAAATCCAGTATCAAAAGATGTCCGTATCAATACCTCTTTAAGTAAAATGCTATATAGAGCAAAACAAAATCCTGCCAAAAGAGTAAAATAAAACGTCTTTTTATTGAATCGTAAATGAGAGATAAGAAGTGTTCCTAATACCAATAAACCAAACCCAATTGTAAAATGTGGTGCAAGTGACACTTGCAAAAATAAATATCCAATAATTAATGCAAAGAGTGCAGATAATGATCCAATAACAGGAACAACATCAGAAGCATCATTTCTTTTTAATGAAGAAAATAAAGCCCATAGTGCGATGAGTTGAGAAATTGATGCAATAATTAAAATTAAAAACAACATTGGACTCATCAATGTTATATTGGAAAATTTTGGTAAATCAGTACTTGGATATATGAGTGAAGGTATATATATAAGTATTCCAAGAAATGTAAGCGCCCCCGTATAGAATACATATAAAATTGGTGTTGTTATACGCTTTGATGTAACAAGATATTTATCGAGAACTGCAACAAACGAGTTTAAGATTTGAGCAATTATTGTAAGAGATAACCACGACATATTAATCTACAATTAGAGCATTAGCTTCACAAATTTTTTTGTATGCATATGCAGACTTTCGAATCAGTCGTTGTTTTGTTTTAAGATCAACAGCAACAAGACCAAACTTTTTACTAAACCCATGAGACCATTCATAATTATCAAGAAGAGACCAGTACATAAATCCCTTTACCGGCACTCCGTCACGTATTGCTTTGTGTACATAAAATAACATATCTTTAATGTACTTTTCTCTATAAAGATCTCTTTCATCAGCAAGCCCCGCTTCTGTAATACGAATATCTTTTTTGTATTTTTGAACATTTTTCAATACAAAATACAATCCTTCAGGATACAAATCCCACCCCATATCACTTTTGATATATTTTTCGCTTTTACCATATTCTGTATGAAAATAATAATTGATATCAATTGCATCAGTATGTTTATATACTCTGTTTAAAATATAATCGTTCCAAAACCAATGAGAAACCTTTGCAAAAAAATGATGTATGATATTCCACTTTGAAAATTTAGAAACATGCATGTACATATTATTTTTTACAATACTCACAATAATTGCATCTCCATATTTATGTTTAAGTGCATCATATACTTGGTTGTGAGACCTAATTAGATTTTTGAGTACCTTAAAAAATATTTCTAATTTAAATATTTCAAAAGGCGGCCACTGCCCCCACATATAACTCATAGTTGAATACACCATTGGTTCATTTATTGTTGCGAAGTTTTTACAATATGGCTTAAGGTGAGAAACAACAAATTCGCAATATCTCACAAAAAAACCAATGTTTTCTTTTCTGGAAAATCCCCCCCTTTTTGTAAACCAAATTGGTAATGTAAAATGCCAGAGTGTAACAAATGGTACAAGACCATTCTCTTGCATTGACTGTAAAACTTTTTTGTAATGCTCAATTTCTTCTAAATTAAATTGCCCTTCCTCTGGTTCAATTCGTGCCCATTCTATTGAAATTCTATGACATGTATGACCGAGCGATTTTGCAAGTGCAAAATCTTCTTGAAACCTATTATAATGATCAACTCCGATACCAGCAGGAACGACGCGGCCCGAACGGGCCGCGTCCGCCCAATCACAATTAGTAATCCCTCCCTCTACTTGAAATGATGAGGTTGCAGAACCCCAAAGAAAACCTTCTGGAAATTGTAATGCTTCTTTCATTACAAAAAATTATAACATGACATTGAAGATTCTCTCTGTTAATATGTTCAGTATTGCCGAATGGTGTAGTGGTAGCACGTCGCTCTCTGGAAGCGAAAACCGGGGTTCGAATCCCTGCTCGGCAGC
>CAZDRR010000009.1:16057-21257 GCA_964507955.1 uncultured Candidatus Saccharibacteria bacterium
GTAGCACGTCGCTCTCTGGAAGCGAAAACCGGGGTTCGAATCCCTGCTCGGCAGCCTATAAAAATTATTTTTTTGAACCTCTCTTTATAAAAAGAGTCATCATAGTATTTGTACAAATCATTGATATAGAATGAAACATTGTCGCAATATTATATGATTGAATAGAAAACAGTGTAAGTACATGTCTTGCAACATTCATCTCATAGAGTAGTGGTTTCTCAGTTTGAGGATGTATCCATGTTTTTCGTAATGTTGGTATAAAAGCGATAATATCAATTATAACTACAATAACTACAGAAATAGTTGGGTCTTTTGTAAGAAACCAAGGAATAAGTCCTAGAAGACATATACCTAGGAAATAATTATCTATCATGCGAATATGTCCTAACTTACCAAGAAACAAATATTTAAGAGAAAATAAAAAGATAATAACAGTAAATCCTTCTGCTACTCCTGTTGGTAATGCTCCTATACCTGCACCTTTTGCAAGCCCTCCAAAAAAAGTAGTCATAGAAACAATTGACCATACAAACCATGTATATGGATGTGGTTGAATTTTTCCTTTGAAGACATCTCTTAAGTATGATGTGTTTCCTATGATAGCAAGAATTGTGGCACATATTGCAAAAGTTTCTTTCATATTATTTTCAATTCTTACTTAATTTATATAGTTAATATAATATCAATTTTATTTTTTAATAAAAGAGATACAATAACATTATGAAACTTAAACATGTAAAGAATTGGTTTGAATCAGAAGAGAAATTTTTAAAAACACCCGTTGGAATATTTTTACTCGGAGCATTTCTTGGAGAATTATCCCCAGACCCAACAGATGCAATACACTTTTGGTTGCAGCAATATATTCTTACACACACAATTCCAAAAACCCTACTTACGACAATACAAATATTTGACTGGTATTTTATGAGTGCCTCATATTTTCTTATATTACTTATACTTGCATATGTCCTTCATATACAAAAAATAAATACAGTAAAAAGAATCACTATTGTTGGTGGTGTATTAGGAATAGGGGTTGCAATCGGAATACTATCAAGATTTTTGTTTGGTTCTTAGTTAAGTAACGACTCAAAAACTTCAGGTTGAAATCCAACGATAACCTTTCCGTTTACTTCAACAACAGGTACACCCATTTGACCACTCTTCATAATCATCTCCCTTGCTCTTTCATGATCTTGTGCAACATTTACATCTTCAAATGCAACATTTTTCTCTTTGAAAAATTCTTTTGCATATACACAAAATGGACATGTTGGTGTTGAATAAATTATAACTTTATTTTCTTTCATATTATTTATATTTACAAATAAATTTCTTTAAATCATTTACAAAGGGTTTTGTAGATAGTTTGTAACAGATTCTTTTACCATCTCTAACAGGTTCAAGAATATCTACTTTTGAAAGCACTTGTAGATGATGAGAAATAATGGCAATACTCATGTTCATTTTTTCTGCAATATCTGATACACATATATTTTTTTCAGAAAAAAGAATACAGAGAATTTTTAATCTATTTTCATCCCCTACTATCTTGATTACCTTTGATATATCATTCAAATGCATATTTGAATGATATTATACTTGCCTTTTATTGTCAATTCCGGAGACATTGACGAAACATGTTTTAAATTATAAAGTTTTGCACGGAGTGCATCGTATGCACGGCCCTTCATAAAACCAAATCAACACCGAAAACCACAAACCCCCATGCCACGTACCCTACTACAGAAAGTTTGGGACACTCACCACGCAGGATCAACTCCGTTTGGTGAACGTCTCGTAATCGGCACTCACCTCATCCATGAAGTGACTTCGCCTCAAGCATTTGACATGCTCCGCAAACGCGGGCTGTCGGTCAAGTTCCCGGAGCGAACCTTCGCTACGGTGGACCACATCATTCCGACAGACAGCAGGTCCAGACCACTCAATGACTTTGTCGCCGAGCTCATGCTTCAGCATCTGGAGAAAAACACCCAGGACTTCGGCATTCAATTCTTTGGAATGGGACATCCCAACCAAGGTATCGTCCACGTAATCGCACCTGAGCTCGGACTCATCCAACCCGGCATGACAGTCGCCTGTGGCGACAGCCACACCTCCACACACGGAGCATTTGGTGCAATCGCCTTCGGAATCGGCACAACCGAGATTGCATGTGTCCTTGCAACAGGATGTATGCTCATGAAGGCAAAGCCCAAGGTACGCAGAATCAATGTCAATGGAACCCTCAGCAATGAGGTGACAGCCAAAGACGTGATTCTCTTCATCATCAACCGTCTCGGAGTGGGCGGCGGAGAAGGATACGCGTACGAATACGGAGGCGAAGTCTTTGATAACATGTCCATGGAGGAACGAATGACTGTCTGCAACATGTCCATTGAGGGCGGCGCTCGCTGTGGGTATGTCAATCCAGACATGACCACGGTTCGCTACCTGGAAAATCGGGAGTTCATTACATCCTGCTCGGACAGTTTTGAAGATCTCGCCGAAAAGTGGCTCTCCTTCAGGTCTGATCCCGATGCCCAGTACGACGATGTCGTCAACTTTGATGGAAGCGAAATCAAACCAATGGTTAGCTGGGGTATCAACCCCGGCCAATCCATTGCGATTGACGAAACAATTCCAGACGGCTCAGGATTGAATGAAAAGGAGTTTAAGGATTTCAATGATGCACTGAAGTACATGCAGTTCACTGCTGAGGAAGCACTTCTCGGCAAACAGATCGATGTTGCCTTCATTGGCTCATGCACCAACGGTCGCATTGAAGACCTCCGCCTCGCGGCGAATTTCATTCAAAGCAACGGTCTCAAAGTCGCCTTCGGAGTCAAAGCACTCGCAGTGCCCGGCTCCGCGTGCGTCGCCCAAAGGGCAGAAGAAGAAGGTCTTCGCAAGATCTTCGAATCCGCAGGATGGGAATGGAGAAGTCCGGGGTGCTCAATGTGCCTTGCGATGAATCCCGACGTACTGATTGGAGATCAGTTGTGTGCATCAACATCCAACCGTAACTTCAAGGGACGGCAAGGATCTCCCACTGGGAGAACCTTGCTCATGTCACCTATCATGGTTGCAGCCGCAGCCTCCACAGGTCAAGTCAACGATGTCCGCGACTTCTAACCCACCGATTACAATTCAACATCTAACCAATTACTCGCGTGAGCAAACAAGTCATAACAAACATCGCTGGTCTGGGATTTCATCTTCCAGGAAACAACATTGACACTGATCGCATCATCCCTGCTCGTTTCCTCAAGTGTGTCACCTTTGAAGGACTCGGAGAAAACGCATTCAAGGATGACCGTACGGCAGCAAAGGGAGAACACCCCTTTGATCAAGAGAAAAACAAGGGGCGGCCCATTCTCTTGGTGGACCAAAGCTTCGGTTGCGGAAGCAGTCGTGAGCATGCGGTCCCCGCCATCGCTCAGAATGGTATCAAAGCCATTATCGGATTGTCCTTTGCCGAAATCTTCATCGGCAACGCAACAGGCAACGGGGTTGCATGTGTGATCCTTACCGAACCGTCGGATCACGAAGCACTCCGCAAGGCGTGCGAAAATGATTTGCCCATTGACGTCAACCTTGAAACCCTCAAGGTCACGATTCTGGATGAAGCAAGCAATCCGTCCATGATCATCCCCTGCAACATGCCGGAGGCGTATCGCCAGAAGCTCACCACGGGCAACTGGGACGATATCACCATCTGCATGGAAGCAGAAGAACAAATCGAAGAAGTAGTGGAGACACTTCACTACTGACCGGTGTTGGTCACAAATGGCTCCGCGCGACGTCGTCGCGCGGAGCCATTTTCAATTTCTCTTGACTCACACTAGTTTTATCAGTAAAGTCAGAGACGGACACATTGGAACAAACCCGTTCCTTTTTTCCTTCCACAACCAAACCAAACTCACAACATGAGACGCAAAGAAATCGCATATGTACCTGGAGACGGTTCAGGTCCGGAGATGCTTCAAGTCGCTTGGGAGGTAGCAGTAGAAGCTGCTCTCAAAGACGAGTTGATCCTGGAAAGAGTCGTTACCCCGATGGGTTGGGCAGCCTACGAAAAATCCGGAGACACTCTCCCCGACTCATCACTTCGCGAGGCACTGAGACTTGGGATTGTTCTCTTCGGAGGAGTCGGTGACCCTGAATATGACAAGACTATCGGCAAGAAACGGCCGGATCTGATGCCAGAGGCACGTTGTCTTCTTGCACTTCGCGAGAAGATGGGTCTTCTGCTCAACTTCCGTCCGTTTCGGTATTACAAACCCTTGGCACACCTCGCCAAGGTCAAACAGGAATACATTCCCGACGAGGGAGTGCTTCAGGTCTTCATCCGTTTCCTTCTGCAAGACACCTACTTCGGCAATGAATGGGCACTCCGCAGTGAATGCAATGCCGAGGCAAGAACTCTCGGTATCAAATTCAAGAAGGATGTCACGGGCGAAGAACGTCTGGTGGCAGACATTGGCTTCTACCGCAGAGAGACTCTCCTGGAGTACTTTCGTGCGGCATTTGCAGAAGCACGCAAGCTCGGTCTTCCGCTTATCTCAGTGGACAAAGCCAACGTTATGCCACGCTACGTCTTCTGGAGGAGAATTGCTGAGGAAGTGCATAAGGAGTTTCCTGATGTTGCGCTCACCCACCAATACGTGGATTCAGCAAACACCCTCTTGTTTGAGCCTGCAAAACTCCATGCAGTGATCGCATGCGGAAACGAACATGGAGACATCCTCTCTGACGGTGCCGCTGGTGCCTTTGGAAGTATGGGGCTCATGTGCAGTTCGGCAATCAATCCTACTACGGGTTGGGCGATGTTTGAAAGCGGCGCAGGAACAGCACCAACCCTCAAAGGCATGGACATCGCCAATCCGCTCGGACGCATTCTCACTGTTGCGATGATGCTCCGGCATCTGGATGCACCCAAGGGTGCAGCTGCAATTGAGGAAGCTGTTCAACAAGTCCTCTTGGAAGGATGGAGAACTCAAGATCTCTTCACCGCCGACAGCGACGATGTTGACAAGTTGGTCGGCACGAAGAAGATGGGACAATTGGTCCTTGAAGCTCTTTGAATCCGTCATTGACGGACAAAACTGTGACGCGGCAATCGCAAGATTGCCGCGTTTTACATTGACGAAATCAATCTAAGCAGTATAATCTTCCGAAGCTGTGTTCTTTTTAA
>CAZDRR010000010.1:0-6183 GCA_964507955.1 uncultured Candidatus Saccharibacteria bacterium
CGCTCTTCTTCAAGCTGTGTCAAAACTGACTGTATTACTTTTAAATCAAACATAAATGATGTTATTTATTTATTAAATTTGAACGAAAGAAAGTCCGCTTTGGGCGAACTTTCCTGAGCAAACACTCTATATCGTTAGTAAGTATTGTAACTGTTTTTTTAGTATTGTCAACAAAGAAAAACGGAGGGCATGGCTGCCCTCCGTTTCAGAAGTTCCCTTCAAATCAACCCTAACTTCTTGGCAACAATAAGGCCAAGAAGAATGAGAGGAACAAGAACAAGAGGCCAAGGGCTCGACCACAACTGTTTGAGTTTCATTTCATTTTTATACTACTTTTTGTTTATTAAAAGTCAAAAATAATTAGTATTCAACTTTTTTATTTTTTAAATTAATTTTTTTTAAAAAATTAGTGTATAATTTTTATACATGTATATTGAAAATGAAAAACTAAAAAGTTTTCTTCTTGATTCTAATTTGGTAAGTAAAGATGAAGTAGATGAAGCACAAAAAGAATTAGAAAAAAATCCGCTTTTTACAAATGTAGGAGATTTTTTTGTTGCAAATGGAAAAATAAACGAAGATGATTTAAGAAGGGTACAGGCGTATATAATTGGAATTCCTTATATTGATATTTCTCTAGAAAAAATTCCTTATGAAGTTCTTTCTATTATTCCAGAACCAATTGCAAGAAATCATAATATTATTGCTTTTAAAAAAGTTGAAAATTCTCTTGAAGTAGCAATGACTGATACCGATGATTTAAGCGCAATTGATTTTATAAAAAAGAAAACAGGATTTAAAATACTTCCTCGTCTTACATCAACCTCCTCGATGAAAAAAGCTTTGCTTAGTTATCAAAAAAGTTTAAAAGCTGATTTGGGAGACATTATTAAAACTCAAATGGGTGAAATAAAAACACTAGATGATGAGAGCTCAATAGAAACGGAAGCTAATCTAAAAAAAATAGCTGAGGATATGCCTGTTATCAGAGTTGTTGATACACTACTCAAACATGCAGTATTGCAAAGTGCTTCAGATATCCACATAGAACCCCTAGAAAATCAGCTTATTGTTAGATATAGAATCGATGGAATATTACGAGATGCAATGACACTACCTAAAAAAAGTGCAACATCAATAACTGCAAGAATAAAAGTTCTTGCGAATTTAAAACTTGATGAAAAAAGATTACCTCAAGATGGCAGATTCAAGATAGACCTTGATGGAGAAAAAGTTTCTTTTCGTGTTTCTATTTTACCAGTCTATTATGGTGAAAAAACAGTAATGCGTGTACTTAGAGAGGGTGGAGGAAACTTCAACCTTGAAACACTTGGTTTCCACGGTGATGGTTTAGAAACACTCCACCAAGGATTAAAGCAAACTACAGGACTCATTCTTACAACAGGACCAACAGGTTCAGGAAAATCAACAACACTTTACACACTTCTTGAAATTTTAAATACTCCAGATGTAAATATCTCAACAATTGAAGATCCTGTTGAATATCAAATGAAAAGAGTTAATCAAACACAAGTAAAACCTGAGATAGGGTTTACTTTTGCTGAAGGGCTTAGAACACTTGTACGTCAAGACCCGGATATTATAATGGTTGGAGAAATTAGAGATAAAGAAACAGCATCTCTTGCAATTAACGCAGCTCTTACTGGTCACCTTGTGTTATCTACGCTTCACACAAACTCAGCACCAGGAACAATACCTAGATTATTAGATATGGGCGCTGAACCATTCCTGCTTGTATCTACACTGAAAGTTATTATTGCACAACGATTGGTGCGAAAATTAGCCCAGAAAGAAAAATACTTTTTAACCGATAGTGCGATTGAATCTCTGAAAAAGAGTGTTAATTTAGATTTTGTATTGGAAACACTTAAAAAAGAAAAACTTGTAGATCAAAAGGCAACATGGAAAACAATTCCTTTTTACAGGCCACGTGTTACAACTGAATCTGATGGATTTGGAAGTAGAGTTGGTATTTATGAAGTTTTGAAAGTAACAGACACCATACGAAATATGATTATTGAAAACAAAACAACAGAAGAGATTTATACACAAGCAAAAAAAGAGGGGATGCTTTCAATGATTGAGGATGGTATTTACAAAGCAGCATTAGGAGTCACCACAATAGAAGAAGTTTTGAGGGTTGTATCTGAATAATTATGTTATTTCAATATAAAATAATAAATAAAGAAGGACATGTTCTTACGGGTGAAAAAGAAGGAACAGATGTTCTTACTATTACAAAAATTTTAAAAGATGAGGGTTATGCAGTAATATTTGTTGAACCAAAGAGAAAAACTGCTTCAAATATAAGTCTTAGTTTTAAACCTTTTAAAACTGTCGAAAAAATTGCATTTGCTCGTAATATTAGTTCGATGTTAGATGCAGGACTCGCACTATCAAGATCTCTTGAAGTTATTTCACGACAAACAAAAAACCTTAGGTCAAAAAAAATAATTAATGAAATAAATGACAAAATAAAATCAGGAACAGCATTTAGTGCAGCATTAGAAGGTTATCCAAAAATATTTAATTCTCTCTTTGTATCAATGACAAAAGCAGGGGAAGAGTCTGGGAATTTGGCTGAGGCTTTTTCAAATATAGCAAATCAACTTGAAAAAAATTATTTACTTGTAAAAAAAATAAAGGGAGCAATGGTGTATCCTGGAGTTATTGTTGTAGCGATGAGTATTGTAGGTTTTTTTATGATGACATATATTGTTCCAACACTCTCAAAAACATTTAAAGAATTAAATGTAGCCTTACCAAAATCGACTCAAATGATTATTGCTCTCAGTGATTTTTTGCAAAACCAGACAATTGCTTTTTTGGGGACAATTTTACTCATAATTATTCTATTAATCTTATTCTTTAAAAATACTTCCGGCAAAAACACTCTTGATATTTTTCTTGTAAAAAGTCCTATTTTTGGTGAATTAACAAAACAAATAAACTCAGCAAAAACCGCACGGACACTATCTTCGCTTCTTAAAGCAGGTGTTCCATATCTTCAAGCGATTCAAATTACAAAAGGAGTTATTTCAAATCATTTGTATAAGAAGATTCTAGATCAAGCAGAAAAAAAAGTCGAAATGGGGGATAAAATTTCAAGTGTTTTCTCAGAAAATGAAAGTTTGTACCCCTCTTTTGTAGGTGAAATGTTTGCAGTAGGTGAAGAGACCGGCGAATTAAGTGAAATGCTTTTAAAGGTTGCAGAGTTTTATGAAAATGAAGTAGATCAGAAAACAAAAAATATGTCTACAATAATTGAGCCTGTCCTTATGTTGGTTGTGGGTATTGCTGTTGGTTTTTTTGCAATATCAATGATATCACCAATGTATTCTCTTGTTGAAAATATTTAAAATATTTTCTGATATACTTTTAATAATGAAATATAATTTTATTATTCTTAGTATATTTATTTTTGTTAGTGTTTTTTTCTTAACAAAAAATGTATTTTCACAATCTTTTGATATAAGCGGAATTATTGATCCAAATACAGGATTGCCAGTTGGAATAGATGAACAAATATCAATTGAACAAATACCCAAAATACCCAAACCCGGAGAAATGGTATCGATTAGAATTACAAGCTATATGACAGACCTCAACAAAGCAAAGATTACTTGGTCTCAAGATGGTTCAACAATTCTTTCACAAACCGGTGCAATAACAAACCAAATACAAGCCCCTGAGAGTGGAAAGTCAACAAAAATTGTTCTAACAATTCAAAAAGAAAATGGGGGTATCATTACAAAAACCATTACATTACACCCTGCTGATGTTGATCTTATATATGAAACAAACACATATTCTCACCCCTTTTTTAAAGGAAAAAAACTTTTTACAAGTGAATCTTACATAACCTTCATTGCAATACCCAACTTCATAGGAGCGGACGGTAAAAAAATACCCTCCTCAAATTTAGTATACACATGGAAAGTCAATGGAACAGTACAACAATCTGTTTCTGGTTATGGGAAAGATACCTTTTCAACAAAAGGGCAACTTATTGAAAGACCACTTGAGATAGAGGTGAATGTTTCAGCAATTAATTCAACACTGGTCGCAAAACAAACATTGAATATTAAATCAACCTTGCCAGAATTACTTCTTTATGAAAACAATCCTCTTTTGGGTGTTGTATATGAAAAAGCAATTCTTGGTTCTTTTCTACTTCAAAGAAGTCAGGTTGATTTTGAAGGTGTTCCTTATTTCTTTTCTGTAAATACAAAAAATGATTCTAGTCTTTCATACAAATGGAAAATTAATGGAACATCAATTACAAGTAAAGCTCCTCAAGAAAATTACTTATTACTTCAAAATAACAACAATGAAGAAGGACGAGCTCTTATTAGTGCAACTCTAAATCATACTCAAAACATTCTTCAAACAGCACAAACAAGTCTTGAACTTACATTTAAAAAAATAAAAGAAACAACAAATGAAGTCTCTAGTTTTTAATATTTTAATATTCGGTTTTACAGCAAGTTTTGCCTATGCCGCAGTAACCAACACAACAGGTGGTTTGGGTGCAACAACTGATACAGGGCTTCCTCCTGGATATACATCTCAAAATGATATGCAAGGGAATACAATGACTGTTCCTGTTGATCAAATGACAACAGGAGGAATTCCTCAAACATCAGCGCCGACAAACTATTTTGATACTTTGAATCAGGAGGAGCAAAATAAAAATGTTTCCTCTGAATCTTTTTTAAGCCAAATTGTTCCTTTAAACAAACTTGGTCTCACAGAAGGAAATCAACCCTTAAACAACCTTCTCAACCAACTCTTCTATGTTGGACTTGTTGCGGCTGTTATTTTGGCCATAGTGATGATTATTAGAGGTGGAGTAGAGTATATGACTATTGATGCAATAACAAGCAAGGAGAATGGAAAGAATAGGGTTAAAGCTGCGCTTGGTGGATTATTGCTTGCGTTTTCTGCAATATTAATACTTAATACGATTAATCCTGGGTTGACGAGTTTAAACATAGTATTTGAACCACTTAAAAATATACAAAGTATTAATATTTTTGGAGGAGTAACAAGTGGAACAAGAGTAGGGACAGATGCAAATGGAAATCCCATATATGTACCCTCAACACCATCTGGAGAAGGTGAAATAAATCCTTCGCTTACTGCATATTCTCCTCAAGGAGAATATGATTCAATGGAAGGAGGTTATGCAAGTTCAAAAGCAGGACTTGATGGTAAATTTCTAGTAAGAACTTTAGATGATTATGCAAATGGAACCTCCCCTTATGTCACTCTTGCAGGAGATCCTAGTCTTTATGGTAAATCATACATAATACCGCAGATAACATATAAAAATGAAAGTGGACAAACAATTACATTAAATAACGTTAAAGGTTATGTCCATGACACAGGGAGTGCATTCACAGGACAAGGAAGTTCACGAATTGATATTCCTGTAGGTAAAAACTATTCATCAAGTGCATTAAATGGACAGCCTTTCAGTAAACAGACTATTAAATTTATACCGGCAAAATAATTTCTTTTTAAAAATAGTACACATAAAATTAGATTTTAAAATTATATTAGAATATTTTCTGATATAATTTTTACAATGAAAAAAACATTCTTTCTTCTATCTTTTTTATTTATCTTTCCTTTGAATATTAACGCCGCAGTAACCAACACAACAGGTGGTTTGGGTGCAACAACTGATACAGGGCTTCCTCCTGGATATACATCTCAAAATGATATGCAAGGGAATACAATGACTGTTCCTGTTGATCAAATGACAACAGGAGGAATTCCTCAAACATCAGCGCCGACAAACTATTTTGATACTTTGAATCAGGAGGAGCAAAATAAAAATGTTTCCTCTGAATCTTTTTTAAGCCAAATTGTTCCTTTAAACAAACTTGGTCTCACAGAAGGAAATCAACCCTTAAACAACCTTCTCAACCAACTCTTCTATGTTGGACTTGTTGCGGCTGTTATTTTGGCCATAGTGATGATTATTAGAGGTGGAGTAGAGTATATGACTATTGATGCAATAACAAGCAAGGAGAATGGAAAGAATAGGGTTAAAGCTGCGCTTGGTGGATTATTGCTTGCGTTTTCTGCAATATTAATACTTAATACGATTAATCCTGGGTTGACGAGTTTAAAAATTGTTTTTTCTCCTCTTGC
>CAZDRR010000010.1:6283-15823 GCA_964507955.1 uncultured Candidatus Saccharibacteria bacterium
ATTTACCGACCAAAATAATTTTATTTTTTGATATAATAAATTACACATGAAAAAAATTCTTATTATTCTCTCAATTATTTTATTACTTACACTTATAGGTTTTGGAATATTTTATTTTTTAGGAAATGGTAAAGAAAAACTTTCAAACTTTTTTTCAGATAATAGTTTTGGTTCTTTTTTTGATACACAACAAAATTCCCAAAATGACTTAGTAGGAAACCAACCTGAAGATGTAACAGTTGAATATCCAAACGATACAAAATATGCCGCACCGACTCTCAGACAAATATCCTTTGAACCTATTTCTGGTTACACATTTTATGCAACAACATCAACAACAACGATAAATTCAACAAACCCCGATGGTTCAGAACTTGTACAAGAAGTTTTAGCAACATCTACTGCAATACGCTTTCAAGAACGAGCAACAGGACATATATATGATGTGTTTGAGTTTTTAAGAGCACCCCAAAAGATTTCAAATCAAACTGAAACAAAAATCTACAACACTATTTTCACAAGTAATAAAAATCAATTTTTGATGCAAACACTTAATTCTAACAACGAACAAATAACAACAATCTCTTCAAATCTTGTCTTTAGTAGCACCACAGGAACATCTCTTACTAAATCAACTGTTTCTAATAGCATTTCTGATTTTGTATTTAATCCAGGAACAAACAAACTTATATATTCAACAAAACAAAACGGTGTTTCAAATATTTACACATCAAATACTGACAGAACAAACGAAAAACTTATTCTAACTCTTTCTTTTAATGAGTTTTTGTTAGATGTCATCAATTCAAATGAAATATTAATAACAACAAAATCATCTTATTCATCACCTGGTTATGCTTACATATTAAACATAAATACAGGAAATTTTAATAAACTTATAGGTAATCTTCCTGGATTATTAGTTAAAATGAGTCCTGATAAAAAATATTACATTTACTCTCAATCAGAACAAACAAGGCCTTCTGTTCGACTTGTTGAAACACAGTCAAAAACAACACGATTATTAACAATAGATACACTACCTGAAAAATGTGTTTTCTCTAAAAAAGATTCCTCGGCTTATTGTTTTGGTTCACTCATATATAAATCTGCAAAATATCCTGATGATTGGTATAAAGGGAAGGTATTTAATAGCGACTCACTCTATAAAATAGACCTTGCCTCAGGTGAAATAAAAGCATTATATAATTTTGAAGAAGACAATCTCACTTTTGATGTAATAAATCCACAAATAACACAAAATGATGCTTTTATTATTTTTGAAAATAAATACGATTTAACTCTTTGGTCTCTTAATATTCCAAAACTCTCAAACGAACTTAACTAAATTATTAAAATAGGCGGATAAAATTGTTATACAATTTTATCCGCCTATTTTAATTTTATTTCTTAAGTGTTTTTCTAAAATAAAGTTCTTGAAAAATAGAGAAGATATTACCTACAATCCAATAGAGTCCCACCACAGAAATAAGCCCGTAAGAAGCTGTTGCAGTAATTATAGGAAGAATATATTTCATTTGGAAATGAAGTCCCTTCATAAACTCCTGAGCAAACTCAGTCTGCCCCTCACTTATCGTTTGTTTTGGCAAAGAGAATCTAATTTGTATTGATTGAGTAATTAATACTAAGAATGCAATTATATAACTTTTATTTGAAACAAGATTAATAAAACCAAGAAATGTTGTTTGTATTGATTCTGGAAAAGAAACAAAAGAGTATAATAATCCAGAATTAATATTTGGTAAACCAGCACGAGCGAAGACAAAATAAAGTGCAATAATCACAGGAATTTGAATAAAAACAAGAAAAATACTAGCAAACGGATTTACTCCTTTTTCTCTATAGAGAGCCAGTGTTTGTTGTGCTAGCTCTTGTGGGTTATCTTTATTTTTTTCTCTGATCTCTTTTAAAGGAGTTTCGAGATCTTTCATTAATAATTGAGTTTTAATGGCTTGTTTTGAAAGGGGAAGAAGAATTATTTTTACAAATACAGTTAAAATAATAACAGCAAAACCAATATCAGCATGAGGAAGGACATCAATAAGCCACACAAGTATATTGTAGAGGGGTTTATATAGAATCTCTATAAAAATAGTTTTCATACGCTAAGTTCTTTTATTTTTTTTATAAGGTCTTTGTATTGTATGTCTTTTATTTCAGAATTCAAAATAAAAACATAATCATTTTTAGGGAAAATAGAGCAAACTTCTTTTAATGCATGATAAAATCTTCTTTTTAAATAATTTCTTTCTACAGCTTTCTTAGATATTTTTTTTGAGACAACAACAGAAAAACGAGAGTTGGTCTTATTATTCACTTTACTTTTTACTAAAAATAAAGGCGTTTTGATTGTTTTCCCAAAATTAAATACCTCCTTAAATTCAGAGGTATTTAATCTGTACTGTTTTTTAAACATAATAAAAGGAATCCTTTTATTTAAACGGTTAGTTTTGCTCGTCCTTTAGCCCTTCTTCTCTTAAGAACCTTTCTTCCTGTAGAAGTAGCCATTCTAGTTAAAAAACCGTGTGTTCGGGCTCTTTTTCTTTTCTTAGGTTGATATGTTACTGACATAATTTTTATTTAAATAAGTTATACACAACTTTTTAACATAGAAAATAAAATTTAACAAGTTTTGATTTTTTACAGGTGGTATATAATCATGTGCATGATATCCACATTTAATAATCCAACATTGTGGGACGAATCTCTAAAAGAGATTGAAAACTCTATATCTTCGGCAAATTTTAATACCTGGTTTAAAGAAACATTTTTAATAAAAATAGATGATGGGGTTGTCTATATTGGTGTTCCAAACGCTTTTATAAAAGATTGGATTGCAAAAAAGTTTTATACAACAATATTAAAAACCCTTAGAGACAGGGAAACATCCATTAGGTCTGTTGATTTTATCATTGCAAAAATAGACAAGAAAAAACAAGAAAATAAAAAAGAACGAACTGCCAAGGAAAATAATACCTCTTTGCCTTTAGCTGAGTTCGTTGTAAACAAAGAAGACAACCTAAACCCGCGTTATACTTTTGATAGTTTTGTAATAGGACCTTTTAACGAACTGGCTTACGCAGCTTCTTGGGCAATCATTAAAAATCCAGGTGTTGTATATAATCCTCTTTTTATCCACGGATCAACAGGACACGGTAAAACACACCTTATTCAAGCGGTAGGGAATCAAATTAAAATGAATTTTCCTAATAAAAGGGTTTTTTATCTTACTTCTGAAAAATTCATGCACGAGTATATGTTTGCGGTTCAAAACAATAAAGTTCCTTTATTTAAAGAAAAATACCGAAAATATGATGTATTAATCATGGATGATATACAATTTTTATCTAACAAGAAAAGTACACAAGAAGAGTTGTTTCATTTATTCAATTCACTTTATGAAAATAATAAACAAATTGTGTTTTCTAGTGATGTTCACCCAAACTTTATTGCAGGACTAGAAGATCGCCTTAAATCTCGGTTCAGCCAAGGAATGATTATTGATATACCCCCACCAGATAATGAATCTAGAGTTCAAATTATTAAGAAAAAATCTGCTTTATTAGGAGTATTTATTGAAGATTCGGTTATTGAATTCCTTGCTGAAACAATAGAAGGTAATATTAGAGAGCTTGAAGGGGTTGTAAACATTATTGCTTGTCAAACACAGGTAAAAAATAGACCTTTAACCATTAATGAAATCCGCGATCTTATCAAAAATACAGCAAAACCAAAGAAAATGGTGTCTGTGAACGAACTAATTAAGATGGTTGCTGAATTTTATGGACTTAACTCTGAAAGTCTTTGTGATAAAACAAGAAGAAAAGAAGTGGTGAGACCAAGACAGGTCGCCATGTATATTTTAAGAGAGGATTTTAATATTTCATTCCCAACAATAGGTGAAAAAATGGGAGGAAGAGACCACACCACCGTAATCCACTCTTGTGAGAAAATTAAAAATGACCTTAAATTCGACAAACTCCTTGAACAACAAATTGCTGAATTACGAAATATCCTGTAATTTCAACCTGTTAATAACCCTGTGTATTTATTGGGGATAAGTTTTGTAAAAACTTAGGATAAATATTTAATAAGTTTCTAAATTGTTGTGGACAGCTCAGTTCGTTATACACAACAAAATAAAAGGCTTACTATTCCACAGTTCTTTTCCCCAAATTTTCACACTTAATCCACACCCCTCTAACTCAAACGAATGTTTAAAAATATAGTATAATTTGACTTATCCAGTTATCCACCCCAATATATACATAATAATATGAAAATAGAAATAAATAAGGACACATTGCTCAAGGCTCTCTCAAAGGCAGATAAAATTACCGGTAAAAACGCCACTCTTGCTGTTTTACAGTGTGTGATACTTAAAGCAACTCAGAACGTTGTTGAAATATCAGCAACAAACCTTGAATTAGGAATAAAATTAATTATTCCTGCAAAAATAGAGAGACAAGGTGAAGTTGCTATTTCTTCAGCTCTTCTTGTTTCTTATTTAAATAACCTTACATCAGAAGAAAATCTTGTTTTGGAACACGCCGATCAAACTTTAAAAATAATTGGGAAAAAGAGTGAAACACAAATACACACGTTTCCTACAAATGACTTTCCAACAATACCTGTTATTGAAACAAGTAAAAAATGTAAGCTTCATATCAATGATTTAATAGAAGGGCTTAAAGCTGTGTGGTATGCGGCTAGTGTGTCTAGTATTAAACCTGAGCTATCAAGTGTCTATTTGTACTCAGATTCAGGGGAATTAACTTTTGTGGCCACAGACTCGTTTAGGCTTGCAGAAAAGAAATCTGGGGCAAAAATAGAAGATTTTGAAAGTATACTTATTCCACAAAGAAATGTGAGTGAAGTTATACGTGTTTTTGAGGGTATTGAGAATGATGTTCATCTTTCTTTTGGACAAAATCAAATTTCTTTTGAAATTAAAGATGAAATTTATTTAGTAAGTAGGGTTGTTGATGGTGTTTTTCCTGATTATAGACAAATTGTACCAAAAGAAAGTAAAACAGAGCTCATTGTTCTTAAACAGGATTTTATAAATTCTTTAAAAATTTCAGGACTTTTTTCTGATACTTTCAATCAGGTAAAGTTTCATTTAGATGCACAAAATAATATTTTTGAAATTACTTCAAAAAATACAGAAAAAGGAGAGAGTAGAACTATTGTTCCAGCAACAATAAAAGGGGATTCTGTTGATATTAACTTTAATCAAAAATATATAGCAGATTGTTTTAATTCAATAAAATCTGAAAGCTTTACACTTAACTTTAATGGAATAGGGAGACCGATGGTTATAAAAGGTGTGAGTGAGGGAGGTTTTATGTATCTTGTGATGCCTCTTAATAAATAATGGAACTTAAATTTTTATTAGAAAAATATAAAAAGCTTGGTTTTTCTCAAAAAAGAATAAAAGAATTGTGTATTGAAATATCTCAACAATATAATTTATTTTTAAATAATGAAGATGTTGATGTAAAAGATGGTGAAATAAAAATGAAAATATCGGGTTCAAAAAGAACACATTTTTTTCTTGTTCAAGAAAAACTAAAAAACCAACTTCGAGAAGCTTTTGAAAAAGAAGGTTTAAAAGTAACTAAAATTTTTAATTAATAGAAAATACAACAGAGTCTTTATGGTTTGTTCCATTTGAATCTGTTATTTCAACAGTTATTACGTTTTTACCTTGTTTAGAAGACTTTTGTTTTGAAGGAATAAATGAGTATACACCTCCTTCAGGATTGAGTTCACCAATTTTTGTATCATTTAGAAACACAACACCTGTTTTTATTGAAGCATTATCTATTGATGCTGCAACAAAAATTTCTGTATCTTTTAAGTATTCTTTGTTTGGTTCTGGATTAACAATTCTGAAGGATGAATCTGTGCTCGATTTTTTATCAAAAGACTCACCGTTAATCCATTTTTGTACTGGTTCTTCCCATAAAATATATTGAGGGTCAGATGCTGGATTTGAAGGTTCTTGTCCAAGAGGATCTGATGTCTTTACCCAATGCAAGATTTCGTGGACACCTAAAGGATTTTCCCATATACCCCTAAGAACAGGTTTTAAGTTTGAATCTATTGGTTCAGGGTCTATGAAGTTAGATGCAGGGTATTTTGCAATAGCTTTTTGCATAAATTCATTCCACATTGGGGCAACAATATATCCTGCTGTTTGTTTTTGCATTGATCTATTATCGTTGTTTCCTGCCCATGCAACTACTGAAAGGTTTGGTGTATATCCTACAATCCAGGTGTCTCGATAGTCGTTTGTTGTTCCTGTTTTTGCCGCAACATCTATATCACCAAAATAAAGAGGAGAATTTGACCCAAAGGCTGGGGTTCTTGCTGAGTTGTCAGACAAAACACTTGAAATAAGTCTTGCGGTTTGTTCGGAAAGAACACGATATTCTTTTGTCTCAAATTCCTCCATTGTTTTTCCTTTATTGTCTTCAATTTTTAAGACTCCATTAAGAGGGTGTTTTATCCCATCTGCAGCAAAAATAGCATATGCACCCGCCATATCAAGAGGACGAACTTCACCACCTCCAAGCACAAGAGTTAATCCGTATTGTTTTGCATTTGTAAGAGTTTCAAGTCCCATTTGTTTTGCAAGATTAAGTGCATCCTCTATTCCTGCAAGATAAAGAACTTTAACAGCAGGAACGTTTAAAGATTGAGCTAAGGCGTTTCTAAGAGATATTGGACCTCTGAATTTTTCATCATAGTTTTGAGGACTATAACAACTTCCTCCTGAATAACATGTTGTTGAAAACTCTGTAGGTAGATCAAACACGACAGTTTCTGGTCTATAACCTTTATTGAAAGCTTCTGCATAAATAATCGGTTTGATTGAAGATCCTGGTTGTCTTGATGCTGTTGCAATATTAAAGTTTCCATCAATTTCTTCATCAAAATAGTCTCTAGAACCAACCATTGTTAAAATTTGTCCTGTGTTTGGATCAACTGTGACAATAGCTGCGTTTTCGGCATCAAATTTTTGTTTATTTATTGGTGCCCATTTTTTTACAATCTCTTCAGCATCTTTTTGAAGTTCCCAATCAAGTGTTGTTATTACTTTCAATCCTCCTTTTTCTACTGCATCAGCTCCATATTTTTGTTCAAGTTGTTCTCTAATGTACATAACAAAATGAGGTGCTTTTATCCCATAATCTTCTTGTTTTTGAAACTCAACCTTTGTTTTTATTGCCTCTTCATATTCTGATTTTGTAATAAAGTTCAAATCAAACATTTCTTTTAGAACTCTATTCTTTCTTTTTTCTAGGGCGTCTTTATGACTTCCATAAGGAGAATAATATGTTGGGGCTTGCGGAAGTGCAGCAATATAAGCCGATTCAACAAGTGTTAAGTCTTTTGCGTCTTTTCCAAAAAATTTTCTCCCAGCTTCTTGAACTCCATATACTGTTCCTCCATAAGGGACCTCATTAAGATAGAGTTCAAGGATCTCATCTTTAGTCATTTTTGCTTCAAGTCGTGGTGCTAGAACCCATTCTTTTATTTTTCTTGAAATTTTTTTATCACTCGTAAGGAGTGCATTTTTGATTACTTGTTGGGTTATTGTTGAACCTCCTTGTCCTGTAAGAAGGTCTCCGTCTTTAAGGTTTGTAAGAATTGCTCTCAAAATAGCCTTTGGTTCTATTCCGTGGTGGTTATAAAAATTTTGATCTTCAATAGCGATTGTTGCCCATTTAACATAATCAGAAATTTGATCAAGAGGAACAACTGTTCTTCGTACGTTTCCATGTACATCAAATAACACAACTTTTCCTGTTCGATCATATATTTTTGTTGATTCAGATACTACTCTATTTTCAAAATTATTTAAATCAGGAAGCTCTATTGTGCTAAACCAAATAACAAAGAAACCTAAAAAGATTAAAATAATAAAACCTATACCTAATCCATATTTTTTAATATTTTTATCATTGAAAATAGTTTCAAGAAAAGTTTTTTTATGATGTGTATTCATTGATTTAAGTATAATGTATTTTTTAAAAAAGTGTGCGTACTATACACAAAAAATATCTGTGTGTCACTAAAGTAAAAGGTGCGCCCGAAGGGCGCACCTTTTACTTTAAGAAACGGTTTTAATAGTCTGATTCTTCTCCGTAATAATCAAAACCCTCATCATCATCTTCCTCAGCGGCAAGAGCATCAAGTTCATCAAATATTTCTTCATCCTCTTCCTCTTCTTCTGTTAAATCATCATCGTCAGAAAAAGGTTTTAATTCATCATCGTCAACCAAATCAAGGTCTGTTTCTTCAAAAATACTGTCGTCTAATAATGCATCAGCATTTTCCAATTCATCTAAATTTTCGTCTCTTAAATCGTCCATATATTTTTATTACCAATAATTGATGTACTATTTAATATCAAAAAATAAAAAGTACGCAAGAGGGAAGTTTGTGCAAAACTATTTTTTAAGTGAATTAAGACAAGTTATTCCAACTGCAATTGCATCAAATTCATCATCAAATTTTATTTTTTTCTCTATTTTTACAAGAAGAGGAATCATTTTAATAATCGCAGATTTATCACTTTTACCGTATCCTGTAACACCAAGTTTGATTGCTTGAGGGGAATATTCTTCTATTTTTACATTGTATTTTTCACATAAAACCAAAATTGCACCACGAAGTTCGGCTACTTTAAGGGCGGTTTTTACATTGGTAGAAAAGAAAAGAGTTTCTATCGCACAAACATTTATTTTGTAGTCTATAATAACTTTTTCTAATTTTTCAAAAATAAGAAAAAGTCGTTTAGAGTGTTCATCTTTTTTATCTGTTTGAAAACATTCTGAATAAAGTAGGGTATCCTTACCTTTTTGTTTTTCTAACACAGCTATTCCAAGTCTTTCGTATCCTGGGTCAATAGCAAGTACTTTCATATATTATTCTTCGTCTTCAGAAATTTCATCAAGACCAACTACGTTTGTATAAATATTTTGAACATCATCATGTTCATCTAGTTGATCATAAAGATTTACCATCTTTTGCATATCATCTTCTGATAGCTCCATTGGAGTTTGGGCTGTATATCCTTCATCTGTTTTTGTAAAAGCCCAAGATGCTGCACCTGGTGTTGCAAGTTCGTATCCTGCTTTGGTAAAAATATGTCTGATTTCTGGAGCCGTTCGATTTTTGTTATCTGTAAGTGCAGTAATAATCATTGCACTTCCACCCGGACCATATGCTTCATACATAACTACTTCGAGGGTTGCTGCTCCTGCATCAGTACCTTTTTTTACTGCCTTTTCAATTACATCCTTTGGAACATTTTCTTTTTTTGCTAACTCAATTGCTTTTGCAAGAGAAGCCGAGTTTACATCTCCATTACATTTTTTTGACTCAATAGTAATGAGTTTTGAATATCGTGAAAAAAGCTTACTCTTCTTTGCATCTGAGCTGGCTTTCTTGTGTTTAATTTTTGAAAATTTATTATGTCCTGACATGTGGGGATTGTAGCATATT
>CAZDRR010000010.1:15923-19858 GCA_964507955.1 uncultured Candidatus Saccharibacteria bacterium
GTGTTTAATTTTTGAAAATTTATTATGTCCTGACATGTGGGGATTGTAGCATATTAAAAAAGAGTATAAAATAGGTTTTTAATTTATAATTTGATTTTTATGGAAGAAAAAACAGAAAATCGGACAGAAAGAATTTTAAAATATGCAAGTATTTTTAGTCTTTTTCTAATAGGGTGTATTGCTCTTATATTTTCATTGGGAACCGTCGCACTTTTTTCTTTGTCTGCTATTGGGTGGGGACCTTCCGAGGGTTTGTTGATTATGTTTTTAATTTCTTTTGGGATAATTTCTTTTTTCTCTATCTTCTTATTTTCTTTTATAAAGCAGTTAGTAAAGTTTCTTTATATTTTAAATATTAGTTTCTATTTCATCATGGTTCTCTTATTTGTTTTTAAAACAGAATACTCCATTTCTTTTATAAAAGGAGGATTATTTTTCTTAGGAGTGAGATAGGACTAAAATTACAACCCTAAATGTTTATATGCTTTTTGCGTAACAACTCGTCCTCGTGGTGTTCGTTCAATTAGTCCTAATTGGATAAGGTATGGTTCGTGGAACTCTTCAATCGTTCCGATTTCTTCTGAGAGAGAAACTGCAAGAGTGCTTGAACCAACAGGTCCTCCTTTATATTTTTCTATAATAGTTTTGAGAATATCTCTATCAGACTTTACAAGTCCAAGTGAATCTATATCAAGCATTCCCATTGCTTTTTCTACTAGTTCTTTGTTCAGGGGTTTGTTTTCTATTTGAGCAATATCTCGGCATCTTCTCAGTAGATAGTTTGCGGTTCGTGGGGTGAATCTGCTTCGTGAAGCAATTGTTTGTGCTGCTTCTTTGTCTAACCCAATTCCGAGAATCTTAGCTGAACGAGTAATGATTTGTTCTATTTCTTCTTGTGTATAAAATTCTAACTTGAACACTCCACCAGAAAATCTTGATCTAAGAGGAGAGGACACCATTGCAATCCGTGTTGTTGCTGCAATAAGTGTGAAAGGGGGAAGGTCTAATTGAATTGATCGTGCCGACGGGCCTTTTCCAATAATAATATCAAGTACACCCGATTCGAGCGCAGGGTAAAGAATTTCTTCAATAGACTTATTTAGTCTGTGGATTTCATCAATAAATAAAATATCTCCCGGAGAAAGGTTTGTGAGAATAGATGCAAGATCACCGACTTTTTCAATTGCAGGACCCGAGGTGATTTTAATTTGTTTGCCAGTGTGTTTTGCAATCAAATGGGAAAGAGTTGTCTTTCCGAGGCCTGGTGGACCATAAAAAAGTAAGTGCTCAGGTGCATGATTTCGTAGTGCAGCAGCATCAAGGAGAACTTTCAAATTCTGTTTAATGTGAGATTGTCCTATGTATTCATCAAACGTGTTTGGTCTGAGGGTGTTATCTAAAAAAATATCTTCTTTTTCTATAATATCTTCACTGGAGGAGGTTGTTTTGAGGGTTCTTGACATATTTTGAAAATCTGATACACTATGCAATAAGTTTACAACTACATATTGAAATGTCTTGTTTCCGACATGATGTGTTTTTTATTGCAAGATATCAAAATCATAAATCTCTAGACGATTGAACTATTAGTTTAATAGGCTCTGTTTCGAGGACACCTTGGTCCCTCCTGAGGCTTGCTGAGGTTATCCTTAGAGTTTTGTCTACCTTTAACACGTTTAAAGGCTCGTCTGGAGATTTATGATTTGGATATAAAAGAACTAATTTCAATATAAACAATATTCCTAAAAATACAACTAGCCAAATAGGGATAACTATTTCATAAAAACAGCCGAAAAAAATTCGGCTGTTTTTATTTTTTTATGCTAGAATAATTGCATGACAATTTCTTTTAATGATGATAAAAGTTCACAGCGTGTCGCTGATTTGAGACAACAAGAAGAGGAAGATCTTGCTCAACTACTTGCTCAAAGATACGAGATTCAATACGTAGATCTTTCAGGGGTTACAATTAATACTGATGCATTAAAACTTGTTCCACAAGAAGTTGCACAAAAAGCAAAAGTTGCAATTTTTGATATGACAGGAAAAAAAATAAAAATTGCATTACTCTCTCCAAAAAAAGAAGAAACCCTTGCTGTGTTGAATGATTTAGACCAAAGGGGATATTCGGTGACTTCATATATTGTTTCAAACAGAAGTCTTATAAAAGCATGGTCTAGATATGCGGATATTTCTTTTGCAACCGAATCAAAAGGTGGTGCTCTTGAAATAAATAGTGAACAGATCAGTGATTTTATTAGTAAAACACGAAATATTGAAGATACAAAAAAACTTATTGATGAGGTAATGACAATGAAGAAAGCCTTTCGTGTTTCACGGATAGTTGAAATTATTGTTGCTGGTGCAATCGCAACAAAAGCTTCAGATATTCACGTTGAACCAGAGGAAGAAACTGCTCGTCTTAGATTTAGAATTGATGGTGTGCTTGTAGATATTGCTGTTATTGATTCAGAAACATTTAATTTGCTTTTATCAAGACTTAAACTTCTTTCTGGTATGAAGCTTAATATAAAAGATCAAGCGCAAGACGGAAGATTTTCTATAAAAATAGGTGAAACAGAAATTGAAATTCGTTCCTCTATATTACCAGGTGCGTATAGTGAATCAGTTGTAATGAGATTACTTAATCCTGATCAAATTGCGGTTGATCTTACCGAACTTGGAATTGAACCAGAACTTCAAGAATTATTTAATATACAACTTGCAAAACCAGACGGCCTTGTACTTAACACGGGTCCAACTGGCTCAGGAAAAACAACAACATTGTATGCATTTTTAAAACAAACCCTTACACCAGGGATAAAAATTATTACTATTGAAGATCCTATTGAGTATCACCTACATGGAATTGTACAAACACAAGTTGAACATGATAAAGGATATGATTTTGCAAACGGACTTAGAAGTGCACTTAGACAAGACCCAGACATTATAATGGTTGGAGAAATTAGAGATATTGAAACTGCGGAGACAGCTATTCATGCTGCTCTCACAGGCCACCTTGTGTTTTCTACGCTTCATACCAACACTGCTGCGGGAGCATTTACGCGGTTAATTGATCTTGGTGTAAATCCAAAAGTACTTACCTCGGCTATTCGTGTTGCAATTGCACAACGACTTGTTAGAAAACTATGTCCTGATTGTAAAAAGAAGGCAACCCTTGATCCTAAAAAGCTAGAACTTGCAAAAGCAATTTATGATGGAATTGATAAACCAAAAGTAGAATGGAATGAACAAGCGTTCTATGAACCAGGAGAAGGCTGTGCAACATGTAATGGGTTGAAATATAAGGGAAGAGTGGCGCTGTTTGAGGCTGTTATGTCAGATAAAGCTATTGAAGATGTATTACAGATGAATCCAAGTGAACGAGAAATAAAAGAAGCTGCACGAGCACAGGGAATACTTGATATGTCTCAAGATGGAATATCTAAGGCTTTGAAGGGAATTACTGATATTAGCGAGCTTGAACGAGTGATTAATCTTGAGGCACAAGCACCTCGAGCGACTTTACCTGATAAGGAGAATGGGTTTACGACACTTTCTAATGAGGATTTGTTGAGTAAGGAGATATAAAAACCCTTAAAAATAAGGGTTTTTATTGTATAGGAAACAAAAAGATAGCTCAAAAGCTATTGACTTTTTATAATAAATGTGATAATATATACAAGAAATTATGAGTGCTACGCTCCTCAAACTTCTGGCGGTGGTCGTGACCGCGGTTATCACGACAAGTTGTACCATTGAAACCCAGACTGATCGGCGGGGAAATTCTGTAACCAGAACCTCATTTACCCCGCTTGCTGGTGTTGGGGTGTACTCCAACACTACTGTCGGCGGGTTTGGTGGGGGTTGTTACGGCGCTATGCCTATGTACAACCAAGTTCCCCAAGGGTGTTATCCTCGCACTATGCGTG
>CAZDRR010000011.1:0-19302 GCA_964507955.1 uncultured Candidatus Saccharibacteria bacterium
TAAAAACATTTGACATTTAAGACCTGTCTTGCTAATATAGCAAAACCCTTTAAGGGCCTTTTGTTTTATTAAAATCTATATGGCAAAAACATCAGTAATCGCAAGATCACAAAAAAATCCTAAATTCAAATCACGAGTTGTTCGACGATGCTTCAAGTGTGGTCGAAAACGAGGATACATGCGAGACTTCGACATGTGTAGAATTTGTTTTAGAGAATTAGCAAACGAAGGGCAAATCCCAGGTATTAAGAAATCATCATGGTAGGAGATACTATTTCAAATTTAATAATTTCACTTAAGAATGCACAAAAAGCACGACATAACGAAGTTGTGTTTTCATACTCAAATATGAAACTTGCTATTCTTGAAGTTCTTAAGAAAGAAGGTTTTATCGTTGACGTTGAAAAGACAGGAAAAGATTTAAAAAAGAAACTTGTTGTAACACTTAAATATGAAGATAACTCTCCAGCTATAAGTGATGTAAAACGAATTTCAAAGCAATCAAAACGAATGTACACAGCATACAAGGATATTAAGAGTGTTAGAAACGGTTATGGAATTACAGTACTCTCAACACCTCAAGGAGTAATGTCAAACAAACAAGCACTAAAAGCAAAGGTCGGAGGTGAACTATTATTCACAATGTGGTAATTATATTTTTATGTCACGAATCGGAAAAAAACCAATACAAATTCCTGCAAAAACTGAAGTAACTCTTTCAGGAAATGTTCTTACAGTTAAGGGTCCACTAGGAGAACTTACTAAGATGGTACGAACAGATGCTGTTGAAGTTGTAATTGCTGATAATGTAGTTACTCTTACTCCTAAGAATGAAAATCTTGAAACAAAAGCACTTTGGGGAACTTTCGGTTCTCATATCAAGAATATGATTGCTGGTGTAAACCAAGAATATGTTATCAAACTTCTTATTGAAGGTGTTGGTTATAAAGCTGATGTACAAGGAAATACACTTGTTATGAATCTTGGATTCTCACACCAAGTTAAACTTGAAATTCCAAAAGGTGTTTCATGTAAAGTTGAAAAAGGAGAAGTTACTATTTCAGGAATTGATAAAGAAGTTGTAGGACAATTTGCTGCAGTTGTTCGATCAAAGAAAAAACCAGAGCCATATAAAGGTAAGGGAATTAGATATTCTGATGAAGTAATCCGACGAAAAGAAGGTAAGAAGTCAGTATAATGTTAATGTAAAATAATATGATTTCACGAGAACAAAAAAGAAAAAAACGACACAATAGAGTACGAGCAAAAGTAGCTGGTACAGCAGATCGACCACGACTTTCAGTATTTAAATCAAATAAGGATATCTATGTTCAACTTATTGATGATACAAAAGGTATTACAATTGTAGCAGCAAATTCTCTTAAAATAACAAACAAAACTCTTTCAGAAAAAGCAGTAACAGTCGGACTTGAAATTGCAAAGCTTGCAAAATCAAAGAATGTCTCAAAGGTTGTATTTGATCGATCTGGTTATCTGTACACAGGTCTTATCAAATCATTAGCAGAATCAGCACGAGAAGGCGGATTAGAATTTTAATAAAGATTTATATGAGCGATTTACAAACAACAACACAAACAGCACCAGTACAATCAGAAGGACAATCTTCAGAAGTACGAACACGTTCACGGGCTCCATTCCGAAAGAATAAGAGACGAGTTGCAAAACGACGAGAACGAGTACGATCAGAATTTGAACAAAAAATTCTTGCAATCAGAAGAGTAACTCGAGTTGCGTCTGGTGGGCGAAGATTTACATTCTCAGTCGCTATTGTTGTTGGAGATAAAAAAGGAAGAGTTGGTGTAGGTACAGGTAAAGCTGGAGATACATCACTTGCTATTGATAAAGCCGCTCGAATTGCAAAAAAGAATGCAATTAAGATCAATACAAATTCCGAAATGTCTATTCCTCACGAAGTTCAAGCTAAGTACTGTTCTGGGGTTGTAAAGATGATGCCTGCAAAGGGTCGAGGAATTATTGCTGGATCAGCTGTTCGAGATATTATTATTCTTGCAGGACTTAAAGACATTAATGCAAAGATCCTCTCTGGTTCAAAGAACAAACTCAATATTGCACAGGCAACAATTAAGGCTCTTGCTTCTCTTAAAAAAGCAAAAGATTCAAAATTAGCAGCAACAAAATAATTTTAGGCTTATGCAAAGACATGAATTAAAACCAAAAACAAAACGAATTAAGAAGACTCTTGTTGGAAGAGGGGATAAAACTGCTGGAAGAGGTACAAAAGGACAAAAAGCTCGAGCTGGACACAAAATAAGACCAGAAATTAGAGATTTTATTAAAACACTTCCAAAACTTAGAGGACGAGGAGTTAATATAAACAAAAGTATTCAAACAAAACCAACAGCTGTCGCTTTGGGTACAATCTCAGCTACTTTTAAAGCAAATTCCATTGTGTCACCTTCTACTCTTTATAAAAAAAGTATTATTTCAAAAGTTTCAGGTAAACTTCCACAAGTGAAGATTCTTGCAACAGGAGAGATTGACAAAGCACTTACTTTTGTTGACTGCCTTACTTCTCAAGCCGTAAAGGAGAAAATTGAGAAAATTGGTGGTAAGATAAAGTAATATGATTCAAAAATTTTTCCAAAAACTCAAATTAATTTTTCAAGACAATATCCTGAAAAAGAGAGTTTTGTTTGTATTAGGTGCACTTGTTGTTGTTAGAATATTGGCGGCGATTCCAATTCCTGGAGTTAATACTCTTGAACTACAAAACTTTTTTGCAAGTAATCAGTTTTTTAATCTCTTAAACATCTTCTCAGGAGGTGGATTAAGTGCACTTTCAATTATTATGCTTGGAGTTGGTCCATACATTACTGCATCTATCATTATGCAGCTTTCAACTATTGTTTCACCTAAATTTAAAGAAATGTTTCATGAGAGTGGTGAAGTTGGGCGAAAAAAATTTGCAATGTATTCTCGACTTATTGCTCTTCCACTTGCAACAATTCAAGCTGTTGGATTCTTGGTATTATTACAACAACAAGGAGTTCTAAGACAGTTTACTGCTTTTGAATTAGTTACAAATATTATCGTTGTTACCGCTGGTACAATGCTTCTTATGTGGATTGGTGAGCTTATTAGTGAATTTGGAATCGGTAATGGTGTTTCAATTATAATCTTTGCCGGAATAGTTTCTCGTATACCAGGAGCAATCTCTCAGATATTCTTCACATATACTCCGGCAATGATTCCTACATATATTATGTTTGCTGCAGTTGCAGTAATAACTATTCTTGCTGTTGTATTTATTACAGAAGCTGAACGTCCAATTCCTATTACACACACAAAACAAGTGAGAAGCGGTGGTGAAATGATGGGGGGCACAAGTACATATCTCCCACTTAGACTAAATCAAGCAGGTGTTATTCCAATTATTTTTGCTGTATCAATACTTACTCTTCCACAACTTATAGGAACTCTTGCTTCTACTGTTCATATTACTTGGATACAAAATATTAGTGCAAAAGTTATTGCATTTTCATCAAATCAGCTATATCACGGTGTAATGTATTTTATATTAGTTGTATTGTTTACATACTTCTATACTGCCGTAACATTTGATCCGGAGGCTACATCACACAACCTTCAAAGATCAGGGGCGTTTATTCCAGGTGTACGACCAGGAGAAACTACAGAACGATATATATCAGCTGTTCTTACACGAATTACATTAGTAGGTGCTTTGTTCCTTGGAGTTATAGCTGTGTTACCAGCCTTAATTCAAAGCTTTTCTGGTATAACTGCAATTTCTGTTGGAGGTACATCACTTCTTATTGCGGTTTCTGTAATTATAGATTTGATTAAAAAACTAGATGGTCAAATATCTCTAAGAGAATATTAAAAATAAAAAGGCGCGCCCGAAGGGCGCGCCTTTTTATTTAGAAAATTAAGAAAAATGTAGTACTATACGGGCATGAAAGAATATACAATAATTTTTATAGGAAAATCAGGATCAGGAAAAGGTACACAAATCAGTATGCTTAGAGATTATTTTTTATCTCATGAAGGAAATGCTGTGGCACTTGTAGAATCAGGACAAGGATTGAGAGATTTTTTACAACAAGATACATATACTAGTAAATTGGCAAAATTGATTCCAATACAGGGTAAATTAATTCCTACACCCGTTGCTATTTGGTCATGGGTAGATGCAATGATTAAGAAATTCACAGGACAAAATATTCTATTTGTTGATGGTGCACCAAGAAAGTTAAGTGAATCTTTTGTTATAGATGAAATGTTTGATTTTTATGAAAGAAAAAATAGATATGTAATTAATATTGATGTAAGTGATGAATGGACACGAGAGAGGCTTAAACATAGAGGACGAGGTGATGATATTAGCGATGATAGTGTAAATTCAAGACTTGAATGGTTCAGAAAAAATTCACCAGAAATCATAGATTTCTTTGAAAAAATAGGTAAGTATAAAATGGTTACGATAAATGGAGAACAGTCTGTTGAAAATGTACAGAGGGATATATTAAAAGCACTTGAAGTATGATAAGACTTAAAACAAAAGAAGAAATAGAGTTACTTAAAGAGGGAGGAAGAATTCTTGCACAAATTATGCGCGAATCAAAAAAGTTTGCGATTGTCGGTGCAAATTCAAAAGAAGTTGACGACTTCTTTTATCAAGAAATCATCAAAGCCGGATGTAAGCCTGCTTTTTTGAATTATAGGCCACATGGAGCAAAAAGAGCCTTTCCAGCTACTATCTGTGTATCAATAAACCATGAGATTGTTCATGGTATTCCTAATGAAAACCCAAAGATTTTTAAAGAAGGAGATATTGTAACTTTTGATGCTGGGTTGATTTATAAGGGTCTGTATCTTGATCATGCCTGGACATTTGGAATAGGTGAAATCTCAAAAGAAGCACGAAAGTTACTTCAAGCGACTGAAGAGGCGTTATATATTGGAATTAAACAGGCAAAAATTGGAAGACATATTGGAGATATCTCATCTGCAATCGAAAAAAGAGCTTATGAAGATGATTTATTTGTCGTTGATGGATTATCTGGACATGGTGTAGGTTATGAAATTCATGAAGATCCGTATGTTCCTAATATTGGTGATCCGAAGACAGGAGAATTAATAGAAGAAGGTCTTGTTATTGCAATTGAGCCGATGTTTGCACTTGGTGCTTCCGAAATAATTTTAGAAAAAGATGGACAGACATATTCAACAGAGGATGGGAGTTTGTCTGCACAATTTGAACACACTGTTGCTATAACAAAGGATGGCCCAATTATTTTAACTAAATAAACTATATGAAATATACACAAGAAAAGAGTCTTGTTATCATAAAACCTGACGGTGTTCAAAGGAGCTTGATAGGAGAAGTTATTAAAAGATTAGAGAGAGTTGGTCTTAAACTTGTTGCGCTTAAATTTCAGATTCCGACGATGGATCAAGCTAAACAACATTATACGATTGATCCTAATTGGATTGAAAAAACAGGCAACAAGTCCATTGCTGCACTTGAAAAATCAGGTAAAGATATCTCAGGACTACAGCCAGTTGATGTAGGAAGTGAATTACTTTCTTGTTTACAGCGCTATCTATCTTCTGGTCCTGTTGTTATTATGGTCTGGCAAGGAGCACATGCTGTTGATGTTATTAGAAAGCTTGTAGGAGGTACAGAACCAAGAACAAGTGATGTTGGTACTATTAGAGGTGATTTTGTGCATGATTCTTATGAAATCTCTGATATAGAAAAGAGAAGTGTAAGGAATGTTGTTCATGCTTCTGGAAATGTAGAAGAGGCAGAAAAAGAAATTCAGGTCTGGTTTAAACCTGAAGAAATTATTTCTTATAGATTAGTTGCAGAAGAAATTTTGTACGATGTAAATTTTGATGGAAAATCAGAGTAAGATTTATAAGGGTATAATCTGTTTTTAGATGACAGATTTTAAAAAATAATGTCGTATATCTTTAATCCTCTTTTACCAAAAACTTTTATGCTATAATCTTTTTGTGGGTCGGATGTTTCTAGATCTTTTTATGTTTCAGGGCTGGCCTATATCGGTGCGTACTGGGGTATGTATCCTGCGGCTGCCCACCTAGTAATAGCTAGGGTACATACCGACCCACATCAAAAAACACGGCACATGTGCCGTGTTTTTTGATTATGATATACTAGTTTTATGTTTAAAAAACATCCAATACTTTTGCGAATAGCATTATTCTCAGCATTATTATTACTTGGTCACATAATTGCTTTACATTTTTCTATTTACTGGACAATAGAAGGATATGACTCAGTTATGCATGCATTTGGAGGATTTATCGGTGCGCTTATTGTGATCTATACATTACAAAAAATCGGTATATCTCCTCAGAGTTTACCTAAAAAAATAATACTTTTTCTTTTTGTTGTAGTTTCAGTGATTGCAGTAGGTTCCATTTGGGAATTATGGGAAATTTTTGTGGGATTTACTGATCCGTTTACTGATGTTGTTGATACTATCTCTGATTTAGTGATGGATACATTAGGGGCAATGATTGCATTTGTATATTATGATAAAAGACTTAGAGCAAAAGAATAGTTTTTCTGTTGGTTTTTATGGGGGTGTAGGTGATGTTACGGGAGCTAACTTTTTACTTGATATTAATGGTGTCAAAATTCTTATTGATTGTGGTTTAATTCAAGGATTACCAAAAGATGTTGATCCTAATTATGAATCTTTTGTTTATAATCCTTCTGAAGTTAAATATCTTTTTGTAACACATGCACATATGGATCATATTGGAAGAATCGGCAAGTTAGTTAAAGATGGGTTTAAGGGTAAAATTTATTCAACAAAGGCAACAAAAGACCTTTCAGCATTAATGCTTGAGGATGCACTTGCTATTAATAAAATGCAAGCGGAAAGAAAAAATATAAAACCGCTGTATTCTGATTCTCATTTAGAAATTGCGCACAGTATGTGGAATGAAATTGAATATAAAAAAAGTTTGGATTTAGATGAAGATATTAGTGTGGTTTCCTATAATACAGGACATGTACTTGGCTCTTGTGCGTTTGTATTTACTAATAAAAAAACAGGAGAAAGAATTACATTTACAGGAGATTTAGGTAATTCACCGAATCCATTGCTTAGAGATGCTGACACTAACTTTGAAACAGAGTATATGGTTATGGAGAGCGTGTATGGTGATAGGGAACATGAAGCGAAAGATAACAGGAAACAAATATTAAAACATGTTATATCAAAAGTCGTAAAAAGAGGAGGTGTTATATTAATGCCTGTCTTTTCTCTAGAAAAAACACAGATGTTACTTACAGAATTAAATGATTTAGTAGAACAAAATCTAATTCCGGAAGTTCCCATTTTTGTTGATTCTCCACTTGCAATTAGACTCACTGAAATCTATACACAAAATACAGAATTTTTTAATCAAGCAATTCAAAAACAAATTGAGTCAGGTGATGATGTGTTTAGTTTTCCTAAATTAAAATTTACATATAACAAAGCGGAGTCAGAGCAAATCGATAGAGTACAAGGTCCAAAAATAATCATTTCTGCTTCTGGGATTAGTGAAGGAGGTAGAATTACCGCTCATGAAAAACGATATTTACCAGATCCAGATAATGCTCTTGTTTTGATTGGACATCAAATATTAGGTTCACTAGGCAGAAGAATTCTTGAGGGACAAAAAGAAGTATTTATTGATGGAAGTGATGTTCCTGTAAATGCAGAAATAATTCAAGTGAATGGATATTCATCCCATGCTGATTCTTCTGGATTGCTTGAATATGTTGAAGCTTTGGAAACAAAGTTGAAACATGTGTTTGTATGTATGGGTGAACCTAAATCATCATTTTTCTTAGCGCAGAGAATCAAGGATTATTTAGGCATAGATGCAACTGTTCCGGGGGAGAATGATATTATTGAGTTATAAAACAAAAGGCGGACCCTTCGGGTCCGTCTTTTGTTTTTTTGTTTATAACTAATTTTATATAGTTATTATTTAAGAATTTCTTTTACAATTCGATCAAAACTTTCAGGATTTGTTCGTGCAAGTTCTGAAAGAACCTTTCTGTTTAGATTGATCTCACTCTTATGAAGTTTATCAATAAATCTACTATATGATATTCCGTGTGGTCTAAGAGCAGCATTTAATCTAGTAATCCATAGAGCTCGAAAATTTCCTTTCTTTTTTCTTCGGTCGTTAAATGCATGTTTTCCTGCATGTCTGATAGCTGTGTTAGCTTCCTTTTCTTTAGTACTTCTTCCAAATCGGTACCCTTTTGTAAGCTTAAGCTTATTTCTTCGAGTCTTATTTGCGATTGTTCCTTTTTTTACTCTTGTCATATTAGTTTTCTGCCTTCATACCTGGTAAGAATCGTCTAGTTATTTTGTTTGAAAACTCAATATCTCTAGATCGTTTTTTAGAAAGATTTTGTCGTCCACTTTCTTTTGCATTAAAGTGGTTTTGACCTGCTTGTCTACTTTTTATTTTTCCGTTTTTTGAGACTTTTAGTCTTTTTGTGAATGATTTGTTTGTTTTCATCTTGCTTTTTCTATTATCATTGTGAGACCCTTAGGACTTTTTTTTGCTTCTTCAGCGATTTTGTAATCAACTGTCAAAAGTTTAAGAATTCTTCCTAGGCGTTCTTTCAAAAAATCTTCATTTAGATATTTTGTCCTACCAGGGAGGAAGAGCTCTAATTTGATACGATGTCCTTCGGCAAGCCATGAGGAAGCTCGTTTTGCTTTGATGTTAAGATCATTTTCAGATGTTGCCACCTTAATTTGAACGCTTTTCACCTCCACGTTATGAGCCTTTGCTTTTTGCGCCTTAAGCTTTTTACTTTGTTCGTATAAATATTTCCCATAATCCATGATTTTTGCAACCGGTGGATTAGCTTGGGGAGATACTTCTATCAAATCAAGCTCTAATTCTCGTGCTTTTGAAAGGGCTTCACTAGTCTTGATTACGCCAATATTCTCTCCATCAGGACCAATAACTCTTAACTCCTTTGAACGGATTTGCTCATTGATCGCTGTTTGATTTTTTGAATTGAATTTTGACAAATTTATATATTGTTATTTTTAATCAAGATACGGGATACTATAACACATAAGCCTTTAAAAATAAAGCCTCCGCCCCAGGTTAAGGGCGGAGTACTTAGAGTGAAGATTTCAGGGTTCAATCAACCAGATTCATTCTTCTGTCGTGCAAGATCGCGCTCGCAAGAAGGCAAATTGTCCTCTCAAGATGGGCCCAATAAATGACATACTGGTTTTCCTTTGGTGATTGGTAAGTTCTGCCTGCACTCAGGATCAACTGAGGAACAGACAATCCTTCTGGAAATCCTTTTGTTGTGTCTTGAAAAAACACGATGTTTGCCAGAGTTGGGGTATTAACCCATTCGTAGTCAAACCCATGCTTCTGAGACATTGCCTCAACGATTTCCATCAAAGAACCTTGATTTCTTTCTGAAAATTCTCCACTGATACAAAGAGCGAGTGTGTTCATGGTTGGTTTGCTGGGGTTGGTTTTTCCTGATATTACTCTCTAAACTCTGATTGGCAAGTTTTGACTCTTTTATCTATGGGAGTACAATTACTGTATAGAAGCTATGAAATCGACAAATAAAGGCTACATTATTCCTATAATATTGATTGTTTTACTACTAACTTTAGCGGGATTTGTTTGGTTTTCAGGCTCAATATCTGATCAAAATAATACTATTAATCCAAATAATATAGATTCAGGCATTAAAACAACGAATACCCCTGATGAGAATGTCTTGCAAGATTCAATTACAACATCAGACCCTAATATTGATGAAGCATCTACAACAACAGATGATGTTTCTGCAACAACATCAGATTCTATCTAATTTTCAAAACTATTGACATGTTGATTAAAAAAGTTCAGAATATAAATCTCCCCGAATGATATAAGGGGATTTTGTTTAAAATGGAGCAACAACAGATAGAAAAGAAAATAATTGGAAGACTGGAATACGTAGATATTCCAGAATTTTCTTTATTTAAGGTAATTGCAAAGGTTGATACTGGTGCATATAACGGAACAATCAGTGCTAGCTCTATTATTGAGTTTGAAAAAGATGGAAATAAGTTTATAAAGTTTATTTTGTTTGATGAAAAACATCCTCTGTATACTGGGGTTTATATAGAAACAGATAAATTTTTTAAGAAGAAGATAACAAGTTCAAACGGTGTTGCTCAGGAGAGATATGCTATTCCAGTTAAAATAAGATTAAAAGATATAACTTTAAATGCAGTTTTAAGTTTAAGTAATAGAAAAAAGATGAGACATTCAATTTTATTAGGAAGAAAGATTTTTAAAAAATATTTTTTGGTTGATGCAAGTAAAAAGTTTACTGATTAAAAGTAATATCATATGAAAATTGTAATTTTATCTAGAAGTGAGGAATTATATTCTACAAGAAGATTGTATGAATCAGCTTTGGCACGAGGACATGAAGCACTTGTTATTAATCATGCTAAGTGTCATTTAGTAATGGAGAAAGGTAAACCAAGCATACTTTTTGAAGGTAATAAGGTTGAGGGTGTTGATGTAATTATTCCGCGGATAGGGTCATCCATTACAAGTTTCGGAGCTGCTGTTATAAGGCATTTTGATCTATTAGGTGTTGAATCACTTCTCACATCTACTGCTCTTATTAGATCAAGAGACAAACTAAGAAGCTTTCAAATTATTTCAAAGTCAGGAATAGGAATCCCTAAAACCATCTTTGCAAGACATCCAAAATCAGATGATGTTAAAACAATTATACAAGAAGTTGGTGGTACTCCTGTAATTTTAAAACTTTTGGAAGGGACCCATGGAACAGGTGTAGTGAAAGTTGATTCTATTTCATCTGCAAAATCAGCAGTTGAAGCTTTTTCAGGTATAAAAAGAGATGTTATTGTTCAAGAATTTATTGAAGAAGCAGGAGGGAAAGATATCCGAGCGCTTGTAGTTGATGGGGAAGTTGTTGGTGCAATGGAACGTAATAGTCAGGCAGATGAATTTAGATCAAATCTACATAAAGGTGGAACGGCAAGAGCTATAGAGATTGATAAAAAAATAAAATCTACCGCAATAGAAGTTACTAAATTATTAGGACTAACAGTTGCCGGAGTTGACCTTTTGCTTTCCAAGAGAGGTCCACTTGTAATTGAAGTTAACTCTTCTCCTGGTTTACAGGGCATAGAACGTGCAACAGGGATTGATATTGCTGCAAAAATAATTGAAGCAGCAGAAAAGAAATTTGAACGAGCGAAGAAAACAAAAGAAAAGAGTAAAGTTAAAAAACAAAAAAAGAAGATAAAGAAAAATAATCAAGAATAATATTATTTTAGATATTTATTTTCTATTTTTGAAACTAAAATATCATGAACATCTAATGATGTCGCATCTTTAAGGGGTATAAGTTGAGGGCCTTTATTTATTTCAAAAAACAAAGGACCATTGGCTGTTCTTACAAAATCAACTCCTGGAATATCAAGTTCTGCAACATCGCTCGCTTTTTTACATAGTTCTATTTCTTCTTCTGTTATATCTAATGGTTCTGCTATACCACCTCGTGAAATATTATTGTAGAAACCATCCGTTGAACTTCTTTGTATTGAACCAATTAATTCTTTTTCAAAAAATACAGAACGAACATCAGAAGAGTTTGGTATAAAATCTTGTATAAGGAATAATTGTTCTTTTATTTCTTTAACCTTTTCTTCAAGTTCTTCTTGGGTCTCTATTTTCCAAACAGAATTACCGTGTGTTCCTTTTGTTTTCAATACACATGGGAAAGAGATATTTTCTTTTATAATAGAGAGATTTGTTTCAAAAGATAAAACACCACATATAACAGACTTTGGAATTGGTAGATTATTTTGACTAAATTTTACCATTTGAGTTATTTTTCCACTTGTTAATGTATGTTGAAGATTTATTTTGTCATTAAAAGGAATCTTGTTTTGCTCGAGCAAATAAGCAAGAAGTGTTGTTATATGGTTTGCCTTACCTCGTTTTTGGATAAAACAATAGTCAATTTCTTTCAAAATAAGTTCTTCTCCTTCATAAAAGACAGAACAGTTATTTGTTGTTGCTATAAGGAGTAATTTATCTGCTTGTATTGTTTTGCATATAATCCCTCTGTTCTGACATGATTTTGTAAAACCTTCTTCAAATTCGGGTGTTGGATTTACCAACAATACTGTTTTTTTCATAAGATGGGAAAATTATAGTGTATAAATAAACAAAAATCAACTTTTATTCATTTTTGTCAAATGAGTCCATCCTTATCAAGAGAAATGTAAACATCTTCTAATTCTTGAGGAGATAGATCGAGTGTGTGTAATATTTCCATATCTGTACTATTTGGATTATTTAACTTAAATTTAAGAACCTGAGCACGTTTTTGTCTAAATGAGCCTTCAAACTTTGACTGCTTAGTATAATGTTTACTTTTTTGATGTAATCTTGTCTTGTTTTTGCCAAGAGACTTTTTTAAAAAAGTTCCGTAATCATATAAAGCATAGTACCAATCTCTTGGTTTAGTACTATCTGGGGTAGATTTCTTTAAAATTTTCATAATATCCATATCAGAAACCTTATTCTTATTCTTAAAAAAGAAATGAAGAATAACAGCTCGTATATTTGTTTCAATGAAGAATACCGCTTGGTTGTATGCAAAAGCACAAATTGCACCAGCTGTTGAAGGTCCAATTCCTGGAAGTGTTTCAAGAGTCTCAAATTCTTTTGGGAAAATTCCTTTGTGTTTTGAAATTATCTCTTCACATGCTCTTTTGATAAAGAGTGCTCTACGATTATAGCCAAGTCCTTGCCATGTTTTTAATATCTCTGTTTTGTCTGCATGGGCAACTGATTTGAGAGTCGGGAACTTTTTTATGAATTCTGCATATTTTATTTTTACTCTTTCTACTTGTGTTTGTTGGAGCATCATTTCTGAAACAAAGATTTTGTATGGATTAGAAATATCACGCCAAGGCATTTTGCGTTTATTATTTTTGTAATATGTAAGTATTTCCTTCTGAAATTCTAGAATCTTTCTGGCATTCATAATTTAAAGTATAAGGAAAAAGCCGCCGGTTGTGAACCGGCGGCTCTCGTAAGGTTGACTTTCAGTAGAGAACCATGTCTTCTACTTGTTTGTCCTTGGTTGAAAGAACCTTCATCGGGAACAGGCCTTCGTTGATGATTTGATGTGGAGCCATCGCAGGTATATTGACGAAATCACCTTGCTGTACAGGGAAGACCCTGCCACCAACTGTGATTTTGCCCTCTCCTTCAATGACGATATAGGTTTCATGGGTTTCTTTGTGATGATGGCGAGCACTTGATTCTCCGGGTTTGAGAATGACCATCGTTTGAAACAATCCGTGTTCTGCGATAAGTGGGAGTGTGTCCATGATTATATGGTGTTGATGTTGTGCCCGAACAGACGAGCTTCCAAGATAATGTATAAGATTTTTATGTATATGGCAATGATGACAACACCAAAAAATTGATATACTTTATATTATGAATACATACACAAAATCAATAAAAGAGTATAAGTGGTTATTTATATTTACACTTGCATACCTTACACCTTTCACATACTATTTTATTTCAAAAGGTGATGGTGAATTTGTTTGGTATATTCTTATTGTAATAGGTTTATTTTTACTTGTATTTGGAACTTTACCTGTATCAAAATTTAATAAAGGAATAGTATGGACTTTATCTATTTGGGCACTTTTGCATCTTGCTGGTGGTGGAGTAAAAGTTGGAGAAGGTGTTTTATATGGAGTACAACTTCTACCTTTATATAATGGTGAAGGAGAGATGATTCTTTTGAAATATGATCAAGTTGTTCATGCATTTGGTTTTGGAATTTGTGCATATATCGCATTTCATTTTTTAAAACGATATGTAAACAATCCATATAGATTTGGTGTATATGCAATCGCTGCTCTAGCTGGAATTGGTTTTGGCGTATTAAATGAAATTGCAGAATTTATTGCGGTACTATCATTTCAAAATACAGGAGTCGGTGGGTATGTAAATACATTACTTGATTTAGTCTTTAACACAATCGGTTCAGTTTGTGCAATGATGTTTGTTTGGTGGAAAAATCTTGAAAGGAATTTAAATTAAATCTTCAGGTGCAGTAATTCTAATCCAATTAGAAGTTTCAAGAACAATGATATCTTTTTCTCCAATAAATTTTGTAATTGTTTGAGGAAGACCGTATTCACCATTCGAAAGTTGTGTCATCTCTTTTGTAAAAATATCAGGAGTGAGAAGGCATGCACCGGTGTATAAAAGATTGTATGGAGAGCTTCCATCAAAATCTTCATAGATTTCTTTTAAATTCCCTTGGTCATCTTTTACAATTTTGCCAGCCTTTATTCCAGGAATATCAGGGTAGGCGAGCACTGCCCATTTTGATTTTGGAATTGAATATATTTTTTCTAAGTCGTCTTTGTTATATAAATCATCTCCCATTAATACTACAAACTGCTCATTTAAAAAATCTTTACATTGCCATAATGCATCAGCCGTTCCTTTCATTTCCTTTTGTTCTACATATCTAATAGGAATATTTTTGTATGAATCACCAAAATATTCTTTTATTTTTTCACCTAAATATCCAATTACAAAAATAATCTCGGTTGTTGATTCAGGTAATATATCAAGTTTGTGTTCAAGTAGATTTTTGTTTTTATATTTTAAGAGTGGTTTTGGTACTGTAAGGGTAAGGTCGTTCATTCGTGTTCCTTTACCTGCTGAAAGAATAACTATTTTCATAGGGAATAATTGTAACATATTCTAAATACATATACAGTGAGTAAGATTTTATAGAATTGATATAATACTTTTGTTATGAATAAGAAAAAAATAGTAATAATTGGAGCTGGTCCAGGAGGTCTAACTACCGGTATGCTTCTTGCTAGCCAGGGATATCAAGTCGAAATTTTTGAAAAAGCAGATTGTGTTGGAGGTCGAAATATGAATCTTGAAATAGGGGGTTATCATTTTGACGCAGGTCCAACATTTCTCCTTATGAAATTTGTTCTTGATGAGATGTTCGCAAGAGCAGGAAGAAAGAGTGAAGACTATTTAAAGTTTATAAAGCTTGATCCAATGTATGTGTTAAATTTTGAAGATAAAAAGCTTAATATATCATCTGACCATCAAAAAATGTATGATGAAATAAAAAAAGTATTTCCAGGAAATGAAGAAGGATATAAAAAGTTTCTTGAAAGAGAGAAAATAAAATTTGATAAAATGTATCCTTGTCTTACAGTTGATTATTCTAGATTTTCAAGACTATTTTCAAAAAATCTTATTCAAGCTCTCCCACATATTGATCTTGGTAAAACAGTATATGATGTAACTTCAAAATATTTTAATGATGATGTGTTAAAACTTTGTTTTACATTCCAATCAAAATATTTGGGTATGTCGCCTTGGAAGTGTCCAGGTGCATTTACTATGCTTGCATATATGGAGCATCAGGAGGGTATATACCATGTTGAAGGAGGTCTGTCTAAAATATCAGAAGCAATGGCACAAGTTATCAAAGAATATGGTGGTGTAATTCATCTTTCAAAACCTGTAAAAGAAATAAAAACCGAGAAAGGTGCTGCAACAGGCATTATTCTTGAATCTGGTGATTATGTGTCTGCTGATACTGTGTTTGTGAACGCTGACTTTGGGTATGCTGCAACTAATTTATTTAAAGAAGGAATTCTCAAAAAATATACAAAAAAGAAAGTAGAATCCATGGATTATTCATGTTCTACTTGTATGTTTTATTTTGGTATAGATAAGATGTATGACGAACCTCATCATCAAATTGTTTTTGCAAAAGATTATAAGAAGAATGTAGAAGATATTTTTGAAACAGGAATTGTATCTGATGATGTCTCTCTTTATATTAGAAATGCAAGTCCTCTTGATAAAACAATCGCACCAGAAGGACATAGTGCTTTATATATTCTTGTGCCAGTTTCAAATTTAAAAAAGGATGTAGATTGGGAAACCGAAAAAGATTCTCTTAAAGATAAGGTTATTAAGATTATTGCAGAGCGGACATCGATGAAGGACTTAAAGGATCATATTATTGTTGAAAAAATAATTACTCCAAAGGATTGGAAACAAGATTTTAATGTATTTCTTGGTGCAACATTTAATCTTTCTCATAAATTATCTCAAATGTTATATTTGAGACCTCATAATCAATTTGAAGATGTAAAAAATTGTTATCTTGTTGGAGGAGGAACACACCCTGGAAGTGGGTTACCGACAATTTATGAGAGTGCACGAATCAGTGTTGATCTATTTAATAAAAAAAATCATGAATAGTATAACTTTCTTAAGACTTATTTGGGAACTTTATTTTAAAAAAGATTTACCGGATATAGAAAAAATTCAAAGATGGGGATTACTTGCTGTTAAGATTGGACAAGTACATGCACTCAGAATTGATTTTCTTGGTCCTGAAAAATGTCAACATTTATCAAAATTATACAGACAAAACACAATAATAAATTCAGAAGATATTTCTGATTTGATAGATGAGTATCTTCAAAGGCATCCAAATCGTTTTGAATCCATAGAAAAGCAACCATTTGCCGCAGCGTCTGTAGGACAAGTATATAAAGCAAAACTTATAACAGGTGAAAATGTTGTGTTAAAGGTTATCAAAAGAGATTTTAAGAAAAGTTTTGCAAAAGAAGTTAAAAAAGTAAGAAAATTATTTAATCTTATACTTTTTTTGTATCCACCACTTAAGCGGGTCGGTGATCCAATTGGGATTTTAAATGATATAGAAGAATATACTCTCGCTGAACTTGATTTGAAAAATGAGGTTAATGGACAAAAAATACTTAAGGGTATTAAAGACCAATATGGACAAAAATTTGATTTAACAAATCTCGAATTCGTTCATGTATATGAAGATTTGTGCGAAGAAAACTTTATGGTGACAGGATTTGTTGATGCTCCAACATTTGATGAACTTCTTGAGCAAAATAAAGTAGAGTATGAATCTCTTGTTAAGTTGTTTTATATTCATGGATTCTATATGTTTATTGTGGGAACATTTCATGGAGACTTACATCCGGGCAACTTATTGTTTAAAGATAAAAAGTTTTATTTTGTTGATACTGCATATATAGGGGCTGTTCCTAAGAGATTAAGTAAAGGTCTCACTTCTTTCTTTGAAGGCTTATCAAAAGATGACTTTATATTGGCTTCGCAATCACTTAATCAGATGTCAGATGTTCAATTAAAGGGAGATCAATATCAAAAATTTGAAAAAGAGTTTCTAAATTTGTATAAAGATTTTGGTGGGAAAACTGTAAGCGAAAAGTCTCTTACAAGACAAATGATGGAAACTATTAAGATGGGGGTGTTGCATGGAATGTATTTTGAAAAAGGAATTTTTGCCATTATAAGAAGTCTTATGTATTTAGATGGAATGGTATTAAAAGGAAGTCCTGATGCAGTTATACTTCATGATATGAAAGCTTTTATTGAAGAGTATAAGCAATTCGCCTAAAAACGAAACCCACCAAACGAGTGTAAGGTGGGCTTCGTTTTGGTGGGTCTGTGAATCAATCCCTCTTCTTTTTGACGAAACGGTTCACCCAAGTTGGGTGTTCTGCACCATCATTGAGTTGAAGGTAGATTTGATGAAGCGTATCTCCAGTTGGTTGTGGAAGACGCTCAGTTAACTGTTCTCTCAAGAATTTCTTGAGTACAGCTGCTTGTTCTGGGCTGATTTCGAGGAACATAGATTGAATAGGATAGAGTAATACTATAGTAATGTCAATTTAGTAAAAACAGAAAACCCACCATCTCGCAACAGGGGATTCCTGGTTAGAGGTTGGTGGGTTTGGGTTATACAAATGCTTCCACATGGAAGAATGTACCGTTATATATGGTTTCGTCGCGTATTGGTACGATATGTACTTTAACGCGCTCAAATCCACACGAGAGTAAGATTTCTTTCGCGAGATCAGGGCTAAATTCTCTCTTGATTAACTGGCGATACTGATGTGTCGGGTTTTCGATGAACGAGAGAATCCCGCCTGGTTTGATGATACGTCTAAATTCAATTCCAAGAGAGTGTAAATCTTCTGGATATTTGAATCCAAAGCAGATGGAAATGACATCAAACACATCCGATTCAAATGGAAGTGTAGCGCCGTTTCGTACTCTGTCCAAATCACAACAAATCCTCCGTCGATTTGGAAAAGGGTATCGCTCAAGCGAAGGTTTGCAATAATCTAGTGCTGTAACAGTCCTGTCTTCTGCATCTGCAAAGTAAGAAATGTGCCCGCACATTGCTTCCAGGACTTCTCCTTTGTATTCGGAGAGTTCTTTCCAAAGTGAAGTTAGAATTAGGTCACAGCCATGATACTTGGTTAATTGGTAGGCACCATGTTCCCATGTATCTTTTGGAACCATAGTATATTCATCTTTGCGACGCAGTCTGTAGAGGCGGTCAAGCAAATCTTCAATAAGAGGACTGCTTTGATCTACACTCCAGACTTGGTGCATTTCTGCAACCATGCGTTCCGCTTCGCACTTATTGTCTTCATGTACTTCATATGAAAGAGTCCACCAATTCTTGGTTTGCCACTCAAGAACTTCTGGACTTCCAGGTACTGCAACCACAAGCGGAGGAATAGACACGTGTTTCCAAGGATATGATCTTACTCGTTGTTGTGAAGTGGTTATTATTTCATGTTGAATTGTCATGGAACGGGAAGGTGGTTTAAATGGAAATTACCACATTTTTTAAATCTTGTCTAAACAAAAAGGTCCCGCTTCGCAAAAAGGCGGAGCCTTTTTGCGAAGCGGGACTTGTCAAAATGTTCGGACACCATGTCTGGAGAGATCTTCTATCGCAACAGTCATACTATCCCAACACACAAAGGCAGACTTGAGTGGTTTGAATGCACTCTTGCCTTCAATGTCTAGTCGAAGTGATATTCCAAGACTTGATCTAACCAAACAACCAGGTTCTATGTTCATTGTTTGGAAAGTGCCCAAAGAAATCACTTGTGCTTTGATTAGTGCACGAATTGAATTCTTACGAACTGCTTGAATATGCCAGTCCTCCATGCTTTGTGAGAGGGTGATTGTTTCATTTCTGAAGGCACAATCAGGATCTCTCTCAATAAAAGGATTGCTTCGAATATTTTTCGACCAAGGGTCGCCATATTGGTAGTGCAACACAACATAGATGAAGGT
>CAZDRR010000012.1:0-8314 GCA_964507955.1 uncultured Candidatus Saccharibacteria bacterium
TATAATCCCATTTTGTAAAGAAAAAAAGCCGACGACGCATGTTGCGCCGCCGGCTGTTGGGTTTTGGGTTTGGTTTACCCCAGGTGACCACCAAGTTCGGCCATGCCGCAATTGTGACCACAGTAGGTTCCGTGGGCATGGGTGCCACGAGTACCGCATGAGGTAAAATGTCCTGCCAATCCAATGATCGGCTTGAGCAGAACACCTTGGTGTTGTTGTTGGGGTTGTTGTTGAAGAACTGACTCCGCGCTTTTGGGGGAAGGAACCCCAGAAGCGCCCGACGTGTCTTTTTCATGCATGAATGAGAACATGGGAGCAAAAATATAACACAATATCTTAAAACGTGCAAGTGTATAACCTGCACTTCAAATTGATACTACTGGTGAAATATAATACAATCGGTGTACGGTGCAGGTGGCCGCTTTGCGGACACCTGCACCGTACACACAAATGGAAACGTGTCAGAGTGGTCTAATGTGCCTCTTTGCTAAAGAGGTGAGCCCGTTAAACGGCTCCGAGGGTTCGAATCCCTCCGTTTCCGCAAGAGTCTTAATGATAATGCTATACTTAACATATGAATTCAACATACACATGGTATCAAACACTTATCAAGCCTGATTGGGCACCACCATCATGGATCTTTGGTCCTGTGTGGTCTGTACTTTATATTCTTATCGCAATCTCTTTTGGTTTTGTTTTATATAAAGCACTTACAAAAAAGCTTTCACCTAGTGTTGCGATTCCATTTGTATTAAATCTTATATTTAATTTTGCATTTACTCCGATTCAGTTTGGTCTTCAAAATAATATTCTTGCTGCAATTGATATTGTGCTTGTTTGGGCAACACTTGTGTGGGCAGGGTATACAATTTGGAATGTTTCTTCTAAGTATAGATGGATTGTGTATATCAATATTCCGTATTTTTTGTGGGTGAGTTTTGCAAGTGTACTTCAGTTTACCGTGACATATTTGAATTGGTAGAGAATAACAAAAATAAATCTTTTATATAAAAAACTCATCCCGTCGCGACAAGGTCGCGACGGGACGGGGGAGTTTTCAGTCGTTGTCATTTCTGACACGAACAGGCAGAGCCGCAACACTCAGAAGGAATGAGTTTGGAACATGAAGTCCATCCAATACCTTGACCAGGAATTGGTTCTTTCCTCTTGTTATCGTCAAGGTATGAACCCCGCCGTTTCTTCGAACTGGAACTGTGGATTTGAACCCACAGCATTCTAGGGTTTGTTGTACCAATCGTGCGACATGGTCTGTTTCGATTCCGTCGCCGGTTTTGAACGTGAGGTGTTCAGCTTTCCGGTAACGACTTTTTTCTCCTCGGAACTTCTCTTGCGGGATTTCTTGGAACGGGTTGATCGCAGTTGATAACTCCTTGCGAAGGAGTTTCTTGATTTTGACCTCTTTGCTCCGGTGGAGAAAGAGAATCGCGAGGGTGATGGTTGACATGGTGATGAAGGTGTAAAACTTCATCGTTGCAAATGTGATGGTTGCCATATGGGATAGAACGGGGTTTTGTGGTTCTAAAATACAATAACATTAATAATCGTTATGTCAATGTTTTTGTATAAAATAATTGAGTATTGTTGTACAAAGAAATATAATTATATATATGAAGAAAAATATTGGGAAAACAGATAGAATTATAAGATTATTCATTGGACTTGTTTCTTTTTTATTAATTGGAGTATTTAGAAATCAGGCTGTGCAATGGGTGCTATTTATTGTTTCAATTATATCGCTCCTTACTGCTGCAATTGGGTGGTGTGGTATATACAAAGTTTTTGGCATCAATACGTGTAAAGTAAAATAAAAATATACATGAACAGAACAAAAGCTATTATACTGAGCACTGTTTTTATTGATATTCTTGGAATTGGTATTGTTATTCCCGTACTTCCATTTTTTGTAAAATCATTCGGTGCATCTGATTTTACAGTTACAACTCTTTTTGCAGTATATGCACTTTGTGCTTTTTTGAGTGCACCAATGCTCGGTGCTCTCTCGGATAGAATAGGAAGAAGACCTGTACTTATCTCTAGTATATTAAGTAGTTCAATTGGATGGTTTATTTTTGCATTAGCTCCAAATGTTCTGTTTTTATTTATAGGAAGAATTATTGATGGACTTGCAGCTGGAAACATAACAACTGCACAAAGTTATCTTTCAGACATTTCAAAAGATGAAAAAGACAGAGTTTCCAATCTTGGATTAATTGGAGCTATGTTTGGTATTGGATTAATTATTGGTCCATTTGTAGGAGGTGTTCTTGGTGCAATTAATCACACCATACCTTTTTATATTGTGGGCATATTGGCAGCATGCAATACTGTTCTTGCGTTGTTTTTTCTTCCAGAGACACATCATAATAGGACAGAAAAATCTTTATCAATGAATCCATTCTTACCGATACTTGATGCATTTAGACACCCAATAATTCTCCCTGTTATGATTTCATGGTTATTATTTAATATTTCATTATCTATTCAACAGTCTATCTTTGCTTTGTATCTTCAAAAAGTATTTGGCTTTCAAGAACTACAATCCGGTTTATTGTATGCATTTGTTGGTGTGGTGATACTTATCAATCAAGTATTTTTATTAAAAAGATTTTGGCTTGCTCGTTTTACAAAGAAAAAACTTTTAGATGGGATGCTCTTGCTTCTTGGAATCGGCTTTTTATTTTTGAGTGTACCTGTCGGTATTGTTCTTACTATTGGAATTATTTGTACAACATTTGGACAATCACTTGTTCGAACTGTTATGACGGGTATTGTTTCTTCGATAGAGTCACATAAAAGAGGGGAAAATCTCGGAACTATGAATGCATTTGCTTCACTTGCAATGATTATTGGTCCATTTATTGGTGGTTCATTGTTTGTATGGAACACACACCTTCCATTTTTTGTTGCTGGATTATTTATACTTATTGCATTATGGACTGTTCATCTTGGGAAAATACATAAGAATACCTAAAACATTTTTACATCAATAATAAGTAGAATTAAATTCAAAATATGCTACTATACCAACATTGTTTTTAATGGAGGATTGGATGAGTGGTTTAAATCAACGGTTTACTAAACCGTCGGGGTAGAAATACTCCCGTGGGTTCGAATCCCACATCCTCCGCAAAGCACATAATCGCCCGACACGAATGTGTCGGGCGATTATGTGCTTCTTTGTATGATAGATATATCTCAAAAAATAAAACAAATAGAAAGCAAAAAAAGAGTAGCTTTTACTAAGAAGTATCCAATATTTTTACCTTTCATTTTAAAAATAAAAAGGATATATAATTATGTAAAGTATACCTATAACTATAAGTATGTATTTTCTTCATATACTGAAGAAAAAATGAATAATCTCGTTACTCATGCTTCTCCTTTATATAGAAAATATAATAAAGAAGAACTTGATAAGGGGAAAATAGAAAATATAAAAATAGCAATTAAAAATTTAGACGGGTTAGTTATACCACCTGGAAAAATATTCTCATTTTGGAAATTTATTAAACAACCTTCGATTGAACGCGGGTTTAAAAAGGGGCTTATATTATCTGACGGGTCTTTAAAGGAAGATATTGGCGGCGGATTATGTCAGTTATCTAACCTGTTCGCATATATGTTTGCATGCACAGAATGCAAATTTATTGAAAGAAAGCATCATTCAAAAGATGTGTTTCCTGATAGTGGACGAACAGTTCCATTTGCATCTGGTGCAACCGTGTTTTTTAACTTAATTGATTTGAAAGTAAAAAATACATATCCATTTCCAATAAAAATAAATACAAGAGTTACAGATACACAATTGCGCGGAAGTATAAGTGCTCCTATACAGTTGGATTACTATATAAAATTAGAACAAAAGATTCATGGATTTGTACGATCTGTAAAAACAGGAAAAATCTATAGATATAATGAACTTGTAAGGACTTTTTATAAAAAACATTCAAAAGAAAAAATAAAAGAAGAAATCCTTTGGCATAATGTTGCTGATGTTATGTATGACGAAAAACAAATCGTGTGCAACATAGAAAGTCTATAATTTTTTTAAAAAATATTTTCTACTATCCACATACATACATATAAAAAGAAAACTGCTCAATAAAGTGTATTATAATTAGCTTAGTATGAAACATATAAAATTCAAGACAAAGTGGAGCACACTTTTTTTCTGTGCTTTACTTTTTATTATTCCGTTTTTCTTTGTGAGTGCAGACGAAACGGACAAGGTTATCAATGAGGATTTATTACCGCCGCCAGAAATTCCTGGACATGAATCTGAATCCAAAAACGCTTCAACTACTCCTTTTAATACTGTAAATCAAAATGCTAATCTTGAATTTTATAAAAAGGGCGAACCTGGTATCTGTACTGATTATTATACATTTGGAAGTATTGATATTAATCTTGCTGCTGATACAAAGAATTATCAAGCAGGTGATCCTGTGTTAATACGTGGAAAAATAAAAAATAATAATCCATATCCAATGATTGGATTAGATATAAAGGCACGACTTGTTAAAGATATTCCTGAGCCAGAATATTTTAGGTCAGAAATTATTACATTAGATGATCTTAATATTGTTGAAAATGTAACAATTCCTGCGAATGGAGAATATGAAGTTTCGTACTCATTGCCACTACCATTTAATGCACCATCTGGAGAATATAAAGTATTCTTTTATGCCGTTGAACAAGACAGGTTTAATATGTCAGGACTTTCATTTACAAATGATATTGTAGGATCCTATATTTCATTTTCTGTTGATGGAAATATTCCTGATCATGTATATCTTGATCAAACAAAAATACTTGTTGGTAATCAAGAGCATAATGTAATGGCGTTTATGACACAACATCCAAAAGATTCAGATGTTCCTGTAACAATTCCTTTATATAATCCTCATAATACACCAATAGCAATGCGAGTTACTTATGATCTGTATTCTTGGGATTCTGCAAATCCAAAGAACAAAATTGGGTCAAGAAGTGAAGAAGTAATTGTTCCAGCTAAGTCTGAAACTGTTCTTAAATATGTAATCCAAAAAACAGAAAACCCTGTGTATTATCTTGCCATAACAGCTGAACCTTCATCTTCTGATACTGACAAATCAGTACATAGTGAAAAAACAATTTCAAATATCCGTCTTATTGTTCAAGATATTGCAAAGCCAAGACTTAACTTTATAACTACAAATACATATCCTCTTAAAAAAGGACAAGAATCTGTTCTTGCAACATGCTTCCATAATACAAGCACATATCAAGATGGTTCTAATTCAAAAATAGTAACAATACTTAAAGATTCTAGAGGTAGAGAAATAACACGTACTGTATTTGATGGTATATTTTCTTCAGATATACAAGCTATTATTTCAAAAATTAAACCAAGAAAAGATATATATGATTATACAATTGAATCAACACTCTATGATTCAAAAGGGGATATTGTTGATAAGGTAGAAAAGAAATACTCTTGCACAGATATTTCACCAGCATCTTGTCCAACAAAAAATACTTTACTCTCAACAATTATCTCTGCAGGAATTCTTGTTCTAATTATTGCAATTCTTGTAATTGTAAAAATTAAAAGAAAGACAATTAATATTGAACACGTATAAATATGAAATACTTAAAAACAAAATTAATAATTCAGACAGTCTTTGTTTTGATATTCTTTTTCTGTGTTCAGGATGCACATGCATATAGTTTAACAACGCAAAGAACTTTACAGGTTAACTGTATAAGTGCCTGTCCTGATGAAGGGATGATACTACAGGGGTATGATGGAAAAATAACTACAAACTTCACAAAGAAAATTTATTTAAGACGTTCAAATGGAAGAGATACTGGCCTTGCATTTGATATTGAAAAAGGGGAGTCAGTAACACTTGATGAAGAAGATACTACAGCAACATGGTTTGAGACAGGTGCATTCTATGATTCACCACCTGCAGATGGTCAGTGGTATAAACAATTATCTGGAGAAAAAGACGGTTATTATAATGAGGTATATATGGTTGTTTCAAAACCAAAAGATACAAAAGTTGCTCAAATATCAAGTCTTACTCCTGATATTATGTCTTGTAATAACACAACAAAGAAATGTACGGCCTTAAAAGCTGGAACAGCTTTTATTATGGTTGATTTTCCTTTAGGAAACCAAAGTTCAACTGATAATTGGTCTGGTGAAAATAAAATTCTAGGAGGATATGCATACGGATATGGTTTGATAAGTTACAAAATTAGAAAGTATTCATGGGTAGATATAAATGGTAATAATAAATATGATTCAGGAAATACTTGGGAAAATAATTCTTATGTAGTAAAAAATGCTGAAGTTGCTAATACTAACGATATAACAATAGCTTCTTACCCTTATAATTTCTATCCTGCAATGTATATGGTAACTGTTACAGAGGCAGTAAATCTTCCACAAACTACAACTCTTAATCCAGTAACATCTATAACTCAATCAGGAGCTACAATTAATTGGGCGTATTCAGATCCAGAGAATGATGCACAAACTAATTACCAGATAGTTGTTGCAACAAGTTCTAACTTCACTACTGGTATTGTTAAAAATATAACAAAGACAACAACTAATGTTTCTTCTGTACGCTCATACACAATATCTCAGGGTCTTTCTCCAAACACTTTATATTATGTTCGAGTAAGAACATATAACGAAACTAATGGATGGAGTGCATATTCAAGTTCTCGTTCATTTACAACTCTCACAAATCCGATTCCTGTACCAACCAATGTATCAGCTGTGTGTTCTCCTGATGGAAATCAAATAACAATCTCGTGGAATGATGCTGTAGGATATGATGCTATTTACTTTAGAGCAGAAGACCGTACAACAAATCCCTTAACAGATACTCAATTGCTTTGGGATAATAACTTAACTGCAAATAGTAAGACAATAAATATCATTAAAGGAAATCTGTATGAATGGTGGATACACACAAAAGATACTACCAATTCAAATTATAGTAGTGCTGTTGGTGGGCAACTTACATGTACGGGAGGTGCGTGTCCGAGTGATGCAACATTAACTGGTGGTGCATGTGTATGTAATGATTCATCTAAAGAATTTAATTCTTCTCAAAATATATGTTTGGATAGATGTTCTATGAATGCAACATGGTATAACAATTCATGTAATTGTAACAATGGTGCAACAGATTATCCGTCATGTAGTACCTGTCCTTCTGGATTACAAATGGTTAATGGTATTTGTACGGATCCTAATTCAGATACTGCAAGAGTTACTACATTTGATTTCTCTCCTGATATTGCAGGTACAGTAAGCGGTACATGTCCTCTTATTCTTAATGTTGAGAATACACTCGGATGTAGATTGGTAGATCGAGCTAATCAATCACAGACAATTGCAACTACGTCACCTTATATTATTGATATAAATACAATTTCTAAGTCAGTGGGTACTTATAAGCTTTATTGTACAGGAACTAATAATATTGAAAGTCCAGTTGGTTCAAAATCATGCTATTCAAATAGTGAGGTTAAAGAAAATTAAATTTGCAAAATATATGGTATAATCTTTGTATACCATTATAAAATAACAAAATATGAACATGTCTACAGGTTTAGCAACACTTATGGGAATGGGTACTTTCGCGGCTATTGTCATATTAATACTTGCTGTTTGGTCAATCGCTTGGAAGGGTTTTGCACTTTGGATTGCTGCCAAAGAAGATAAGAAGTGGTGGTTTATCCCAATACTTATCTTTAATACTGCAGGTATTTTGGAAATTATATTTATATTTCTGTTTAGTGAAAGTGGAAAAAAATATGTTTCTCATATAAAAGCAAAGCGAGCACATAAAAAAGCTCATAAAAATTCTAAGAAACACATTGCTCATAAAGAGATAGAAGAAAGTAGTGAATAGTTAGTGTGCAATAGAAACAAAAAATATGTGTTCTGGAAATGCGCCGCAGCCTAAAAGGCTGCGGCGCATTTCCTTGAAAGTTGCACCACTTGTATATACATCATCAATTATAAAAAATACATGTTGCGCATCTTGTTTGGTTATGTAAGTCTTCATGGAATTTTTTATAAGGTTAAATCTTATCTGTTTTGATTTAAAGTTATGTAATTTTTTAATATTTTTTTGTTTAATAATGCAAGGCTTTATGTAGACATTAGAAAAATTTCTAATTTGTAATAATTCATATATTTGCTTTGTAAGTGTTGTTGTGTGACAAAATCCTTTTTCTTTTGTTTTTGAAATATGCTGTGGTACAGGAACTAGAAAAAAAGTTT
>CAZDRR010000012.1:8414-16021 GCA_964507955.1 uncultured Candidatus Saccharibacteria bacterium
CCTTTTTCTTTTGTTTTTGAAATATGCTGTGGTACAGGAACTAGAAAAAAAGTTTTATCGGGCATGTCATGTATTGTTTTTGCAATAAAACGAAATAATATATGTGCAAAAAACTTTGCTATATTTTGATTATCTCTCTCTTTAAGCTCAATAATACAATCACGCACAAAAGGATCTTTATAGTAAAAAGGGAAGAACATCATTGGCTTTGTTTGGTTTCTGGGGGTAAGTTTTTGTTCAAATTCTATATATGAACAGGAGGATATAAATTTTTCCAAGGGTGTTTTTGGAAAAATGACTTCAATAATCACAGATATTATTTTGTATAGCATATCTAGGATGATATAATCAATTCGTATATATATGGCTAATTTTCTTGATAATTTCTTTAAAAATTTTTCAAAAACAAAATCACCCAGTGTGATAGGAATTGATATTGGTTCTGCATCCATTAAAGTTGTTCAGCTTAAGAGACAAAAGGGAAGAGCAGTCCTAGAAACATATGGTGAAATAGCTCTTGGTCCATATGCAGGAACTCAAGTTGGTAGATCTACAAAATTACCAACAGACAAATTATCTCAAGCACTCCTTGATGTGTTACGAGAAGCAAATGTAAATACTATTGATTCTGCAATGTCTATTCCTATGCGTTCAAGTATGGTCTCTATTATTAGTCTTCCAAAACTTGATGAAAAACAAATGGGACAAATGGTTCCTATTGAAGCAAGAAAATACATACCAGTACCTATTTCCGAAGTGTCTCTTGATTGGTTTGTCATCCCGAAACTTGAAAGTGAAGATGACCGAATGGAGGAAGTTGATGGTAAAAAAATGGCTATGGCTGATGTTTTGGTAGTAGCCATTCATAATGATGTCTTAAATGATTTTAGTTCACTTGTAGCCGCATCAAAGTTGAATACTACTTTTTTTGAAATAGAAATGTTTAGTACTATACGTTCAGTTATTGACTCTGAAGATGCAACAAGTTCGGTACTTGTATTTGATATGGGGGCAGCAGCAACAAAAACATATATTGTTGAACGAGGGATAATTAAAGAATCACATAGTATCAATAAAGGTTCTCAAGATATAACACTTAATATTGCAAGTGCACTTAATATAGCACCTGATCATGCTGAAAAATTAAAAAGAAATTTTGGACATAATACACCGGAACAAGATCAAAAAATAAAAGAAATAATAGATATTACTCTTGCACCTATATTTGGTCAGGTTAATGCCACAATTGTTAATTATGGAAGAAGATTTAATAAAGTTGTTTCAAAAATGATTCTTGTTGGTGGTGGTTGTCTACTTAATACTATGCAAGAAAGAGCACAAGAAAAGATTGGCATACCTGTGCAAATGGCAAATCCTTTCTCAAGAACTCTTGCACCAGCCTTTTTACAAGAAGTTCTTACACAAACTGGTTCTACGTTTGCAACTGCCGTTGGACTGGCGCTTCGAAAACTACAAGAACTAGAATAAAGTTAATAAAAAGTATTGTATCTTATCCCAAACAATTCTATAATTAGACTAACCTATGGATAATCAAATCAAAACCTCTTTTATACCAAGAAAAACAATCGATGATGCTGCCAATTTTCAAACTGGTTCTCAGGTGGTTCGTAGAAAAGTAGGAAGAACTATTTTTTCTGTTATCGCTACTATTATATTTATATCTTCATTAGCGGGTGCTGGTGTTGTGTATACTTGGCAAATAAAGTTAAAAAAAGATATCGCTAATCAAGTTCAAGTTATGCAAGAGGCTCGTAAGAATTTTGATGAGCGATTTGTTCAGGAAGCTTCAAGGCTTAATCTAAGGATTGAATCTGCAAATAACATGCTTTCAAATCACGTTTCTCCATCATCTCTTTATGGTCTTCTTCAGGAATATACCTTGCAGACAGTTGCATTCTCCTCGTTCTCTTTTAAAGATAATCAAGATGGAACAATCGGAGTTAATGGTTCTGGAGAAGCAAAAAGATATGAATCTATAGTTTTGCAATCAGATGCATTTGGGAAAAGCGGCTATTTGAGAAATGTTATATTTACTGATTTGAGACCTTCACAAAATAATGACAGTGTAGGTTTTAGTTTTGAAGCAACTTTGGATCCAAGATTAATTTTGTATAGAAACACATTATCACAAGATAACGCCAATAATAATTAGTATGAAAAATATTACAGCACTCATTCTCATAATTGTATCGGTAGGTGTGTTTTTCTTTTTTATAGATCCTCAATATAAAAATGTACAACAACTTAATGCAGAGATAGAACAAAATAAAAAAATAATTGATGTTGCAAATAAACTTGATTCTAAAAAAACAGAATTAAATGAAAAGTTTAACCAAATATCTCAATCAGAAAAAAGTGAGCTTGAGAAACTTCTTCCTGATACTGTTGATAACGTAAGACTTATTATTGATATAAATAATATTGCCGAGCAATTTGGAATTGTAATCAGAGACATTAATATTGTTTCAAAAGAGAGTAATGTAAATGATACAAAAAAGACAATTTCACAGAAATCAAATTTTGAAGGTGTTATGGAAGAAAATTCAATTAAATATGTAGATACATCAAAGATTGGAGTTATTTCATTTTCATTTACAGTTTCTGCAAAGTATGAAGTTTTTCTAGAGTTTCTTAAACAACTTGAAGCTTCTCTACGTCTGATAGATATACGAAACATAGAGATAACAAGAGGCAACGGAGTGTTTTATGATTATAGGGTATCATTTGATACATATTGGTTAAAATAAAAAAGCATGACACCTAAACTAAAAAAAATAATACTAACAATAATTATCCTTGCAATATTGTTTGTTGTGTATGCTGTATTTTTTAAAAAAGATCCGACCGCTGAAGCTTTATTGAATACAGGTGCAGGTTCACCAGAAGCTCAGGCTATTGGTAGTCAAATTTCTCAAGCACTCCTTAGAATTGAACAAATAAAATTAGATAAATCTATATTTAATAATGTTCTATATAAAGCTCTTGTTGATAGAAGCGAACCTATTTCTGATGAGCCAATCGGAAGATCTAATCCTTTTGCACCAATTGGAGATATTAGTGTAAGCTCAACGGTAAGAAGTGCTGTTGCAACATCAACGACTGCAACAACAACCAAAAGTCAAACAACAAATCCTCCGATCACTACATCACCTGCAGCTGCGGCAGCTAATTAAAATGTAGTATGAGTTTCCTAAATTTTCTTGCAACAAAAAACATAATATCTGAAGAACAAATCCCTTTTTTGAAGGAGCAAGTTAAAAATTCAAATAAAACCGTTGATACTATTTTATTAGAAAATGGTTTACCTCGACCTAAACTTTTACAGATCAAAGGAGAGTTTTTTGGAGTTCCGTATAAAGAATTGGAGTCTTATAACATACCCTTTGATATTTTAAAATATATACCTGAAGAATCTGCACGACACTATAAATTTGTACCACTTGATATACAAGATAATACCCTAGAAGTAGGAATTGTTAATCCTGAAAGTATAGAAGCACGAGATGCTCTTAATTTTATTACGACAAAATCAAGCATGCCGTTTAAGTTGGTACTTATTTCTGAAGATGATTTTGAAAAAGTATTAGAGGTATATAAAGGACTTTCAGGACAAGTAAGCGAAGCTCTTACTGAGCTTGAGTCAGAAATGTCTGAGGAAGAAAAAGAAATAAAAAAACAACTTGATGCTGCAAGTAAAAATAACAAGGATGAGCATCTTGTTGAAGATGCTCCTGTAACAAAAATTGTTGCAACTATTTTGAGATATGCTGTTGAATATGGTGCATCTGATGTTCACGTTGAGCCTGTTACTGATAAAGTTAGAGTAAGATTTAGAATTGACGGTATTTTGAATACAAGTATTGTGTTACCGCTTAAAGTTGCTCCTTCTATTGCTGCTCGAATTAAAATTCTTGCTCAAATGAAACTTGATGAAAAACGAAAACCACAAGACGGTCGTTTTCAGGCTCGTATTGATGGAAGAAAAATTGATTTTCGAGTCTCTACTTTTCCTACATATTTTGGAGAAAAGGTCGTAATGAGAATTTTGGATCAATATAAGGGTGTAAAAAAGATGGGTGAACTTGGACTATCTGAAAGATATTTAAATATGCTTAAAGAATCAATTACTAAACCATACGGTATGATTCTTATTTCAGGTCCAACAGGTTCAGGAAAATCAACAACACTATATTCTGTTCTTCAAGAATTGGATTCAAGTACAAAAAATATTTTGTCACTTGAAGACCCTGTTGAATATACGGTAGAGGGAGTAAATCAATCGCAAGTTCATGCTGAGATTGGGTATACATTTGCAAATGGACTTCGTACAACACTTAGACAAGACCCAGATATTATTATGGTAGGAGAGATCCGAGACGGTGAAACTGCAAAGCTTGCTATTCAAGCTGCTCTTACAGGACACCTTGTGCTTTCAACAATTCACACCAACACATCTTGTGGTATTGTTCCACGACTTATTGATATGGGTGTTGATCCGTATCTTATTCCTCCAACACTTATTCTTGGTGTTGCACAACGACTTGTACGAAAGATCTGTCCGGATAGTGGTGAACCTGTACCTATTGAAGGAAGTACAAAAGCAATGTTAGAAAAACAATTTGAAGATCTTCCTGCAGAATTTAGAAATGAAATACCTCAGGCTGGTGAAATGTTAAAAATAAAGCCTACTACTGAATGTCCAAATGGAACAAAGGGACGAGAAGCTGTGTTTGAAATGTTTAGAATGACAAAAGAAATTGAAGAAATTATTCTAAAAAACCCTGTTGAATCAGAAATTTATAAGATTGCACGAAGTCAAGGACTTATAACGATGAAAGAAGATGCTATTAGAAAGGCGATGCAAAAAATTATCCCATTTGAAGAGATTAACGAATTATAATTTGTGATATACTTATTGTATGTCTGATACAAACACACCTAGAAAAATTGTAATTATAGATGATGATACATTTTTATTGGATATGTATGTAACAAAGTTTAAGAATGCAAACTTTGAAGTTTCTGCTTTTACATCTGCACAGGAAGCATTAGAAAAAATGAAAGAAATGGAAAAACTTGATGCAGTTATATTTGATATTATTATGCCAGGAATGGATGGATGGACATTTGCGCGTGAATATAGAAAACAAAATCTTCATCCGGAAGCAAAGTTTGTTGTATTAAGTAATCAAAATCAACAATCAGATATTACAATTTCAAAAGAGGTTAGAGCTGATCTTTTTATTGTAAAAGCACTTAAAACTCCAACTGAAGTTGTGCAAGAAATTAACGCTATATTATAATTTATGAACTATAAAACATTTCTAGAAACACTTTTGGATTCAATCATTAATCAAAATGGTTCAGATCTCCACTTTTCTGAAGGAAGATATCCTACTATTCGTGTGAATGGAGAATTAGTTCCACTTCTTAATACAAAAATTCTTGAGAAAAATGATACGCTTGAAATTTTAAAACACCTTGTTTCTGAAGAGCGACTTGTGAAATTTGAAAAAGAACTTGAATTAAATTTTGCATATGAATATAAAGATGGACATAGATTTAGAGGAAATGCATTTGTTCAACAAGGAAAAGCTGGTGTTGTGCTTAGACTTATCCCTAACAAAATTCCAACACTTGAAGAACTAAATCTTCCTTCACAGTTATATGATTTTGCACGAAGAAAGCAGGGTTTTTTCTTGACTGTAGGTCCTGTAGGACAAGGGAAGTCTACAACGCTTGCTGCGATGATAGAACAGGTTAATCAAGAAAGAGCAGAACATATTATTACTATTGAAGAACCTATTGAATATGTATATACACAAAAAAAATCTATTATTGATCAACGAGAAGTACCTATTGATACCAAAGATTTCTATTCAGGTCTAATTGGAACACTCAGACAGGATGTTGATGTTATTTTGGTTGGAGAGATGCGGGATAAAGATACTATTCAAGCTGCTGTAACTGCAGCCGAAACAGGCCATCTTGTTTTTTCTACTTTGCATACAAATAATGCCGCTCAAACAATTGATAGAATAATTGATTCTTTCCCAGCAGAGCAACAAGATCAAATAAGAATGCAATTATCTACATCATTGCTTGGAATATTTTCTCAGAGACTTGTTCCACGAATTTCAGGCGGAATGATTCCTACATATGAATTGCTTATTAATAACAGTGCGGTAGCAAATCTTATTCGTGAAAAAAGGACACATGAAATAGACGCTATTGTTGAGACGGGTAGAGATATGGGAATGATTGATATGAATAGAACACTTGCTGATTTGGTTAGAAGAGGAGAGATTACAACCGAAGACGCATTCGCATATTCATTAAAACCAAATATATTAGAAAAATTAATGTAATAGCATATGTCACTTTTTGTATATAAAGCAATAGATAAAGATGGACAAGAAAAATCGGGAACAGTTGAAGCTGTTAACCAGGATGTTGCTATTGGTTCACTTCAACGAAGAGGTTTTATTATTTCTTCTATTGCGGAAGCACAACAAAAAGGAGGCCTTTTAAACAGAAATCTTTCTTGGTTTGAACGTGTTACTAATAAAGAAGTTGTTATTTTATCAAGACAGCTTGCGACTTTGTTTTCTGCTCAGGTTTCTGCTCTTAGAATATTTAGACTTCTTGCTGCTGAAAATGAAAATCCTAAACTTGCAAGAAAGTTAAACGATATTGCAGATAGCTTACAGGGAGGTAATCTTATCTCCACATCTATGGAGAAGCATAAGGATGTATTCTCTTCATTTTATGTTTCAATGGTTAAAGCTGGAGAAGAGACTGGTAAGCTTGATGAAACGTTCGTTTTTCTTGCGGACTATTTGGATAGAACATATGCCGTTACACAAAAAGCAAAGAATGCACTTATTTATCCTGCCTTTATTATATTTACTTTTATTGCTGTGATGGTTCTGATGCTCACAATGGTTATTCCGAGAATTTCAGATATTCTTGTAGAATCAGGACAAGATATCCCTTCTTATACAAAAGTTGTAATTGCTTTGTCAGATATCCTCGTTAATTATGGAGCCTTCTTACTAATTGGTCTTGTTATTGGAATATTTGCTTTTATAAAATTTGTAAAAACTGATGCTGGTAAAATGGCGTTTGATGGTATCAAACTTGAGATTCCATATCTTGGAAATTTATACAGTAAACTATATCTTTCACGAATTGCTGATAACTTAAATACGATGCTTGCATCAGGTATTCCAATGCTTAAAGCACTTGAACTTACAAGGGATGTTGTAGATAACAGAGTTTTTCTAGCTGCAATTGATCAAAGTATTATAGACGTAAAAGGTGGTGCACCTGTTTCAAATGCATTTGAAAAACATGATTTATTTCCAAATATTCTTATACAGATGATGCGGGTAGGAGAAGAGACAGGTAATCTTGGAGAAATTCTTTCTACGCTTGCAAAGTTTTATCAACGAGAAGTGATGACTGCCGTGGATACTCTTGTAGACATGATTGAACCTGTAATGATTATTATGCTTGCTGTTGGCGTGGGTACACTTCTTGCTTCTGTATTGATTCCTATTTACAATATTAGTTCTACGTTCTAA
>CAZDRR010000012.1:16121-17608 GCA_964507955.1 uncultured Candidatus Saccharibacteria bacterium
AACAAATAGATAGATTTTTGCTAATAATCACTTTTTTGATACTATAACCCTATGTCAGAAATAAAAACCCCTACAGGTAATACATATTATCCAGTGATTGGACTTGAAATTCATGCGGAGCTTAATACTGCTTCTAAGATGTTTTCTTCATCACAAAACAATCCTGATGAGGAGAATCCAAATGTGAATATTAATCCAATTGATCTTGGACATCCAGGTACTCTTCCTACAATCAATAAAAAGGCAGTTGAACACATGATTAAGATAGGTCTTTCTGTAAATGGAAACATCGCGAACTTCACTGAGTTTGATAGAAAGAATTATTTTTATCCAGATATTCCAAAGGGGTATCAAATTAGTCAATATAAATATCCGATTGTATCAGGTGGAGAACTTGCAGGAGTTCAAATTACTCGAATTCACCTTGAAGAAGATACCGGACTCTCAAAGCACGACAGGGGAGATTTCTCTCTTGTTGATTTTAACCGAGCTGGTGTTCCACTTATGGAACTTGTAACAGAGCCAGTTATTACTTCTGCTAAGCAAGCAACAGATTTTGCAAAAGAACTTCAATTATTACTTAGGTACCTTGGAGTTGGTGAGGCTAATATGGAGAAAGGAGAAATGCGAGTAGAAGCAAACATCTCTGTTTCAAAGGAAAAAGGAAAATTTGGAACAAAGGTTGAAGTAAAGAATCTTAACTCTTTTAAAACTGTAGAAAAAGCAATTGAGTTTGAACTTGATCGAATGATTACATTGTATGAAGCTGGTGCAGAATCAGAAATTGTGCAAGAAACAAGAGGGTGGGATGAAACAAAACAAAAAACTTTTTCACAAAGAAAAAAAGAAACATCAGACGATTATCGATATTTTCCAGAACCTGATTTACCTAAACTCTATCTGCATGAACTTTTTGATTTAGAACAAATATCCGCAAGTCTTCCAGAAATCCCGGCACAGCTTCGAGTACGATTTAAAGAGCAATACAACCTCGCCGATAAAGATGTTGAAATTTATGTACAAAACAAATATCTTGCACAATACCTTGAGCAAGTTGCTGAAAAAATTTCAGATATCACAACTTTGACCAAAGCTTCAAACTTTATTCTCTCTGATATTGTATATATTCTCGATAGTGAAGAGGGGGCAAAGATGCCGTCACTCGATGCATTTGTTTCGATTGTAAAATTATTTACTTCAGATCAAATCACATCACGAGGTGCAAAGGATATGCTTTTGCTTTCAATGACATCACTTCCAAATATTAATCCTGAACAATATGCAAACGAACATGGTTTGATACAAAAAAATAATTCAGATGAATTAAAACCTATTATTGAAAAAATAATCGAAGCCAATCCAAAAGTGGTAGAAGAGTACAAGGCAGGAAAGGAATCAGTTTTGCAATTTTTCCTTGGGCAAATTATGAAAGAAACAAAAGGAAGTGCGAACCCTAAGATGTGTATGGATTTATTGAAGGAGATGCT
>CAZDRR010000013.1:0-7481 GCA_964507955.1 uncultured Candidatus Saccharibacteria bacterium
TTTAATCTATACCTCTAAAAAATAAAGAATTTTCCTCATCTAAAGAGGTTGATTCGCTTGAATCGTTGCTTTGATTGTTGTCGCTTGTCGAGTTAACTTCTTTAGGCATATCCTGTATAGCCATTATTAATTTTTTTTGCTCTCCAAGGCATATAGAAAATCCTTTGTTAATATATCTAACCATCCTAGAAAAAGAAGATGCTGGGTAGGTTATTTTATTTACCATTAACTGTCTTTTGGCTAGATCTATAAAAGCTGTTTCCCCATAATAAACTTTCTCAGTATCAACAGCAAACATTGAAACAGTAAAATCGAAAGCGTCTATAGTTTCTTTTGGGGAATTAAAGAACTTCTTTATCAAATCAAAAGTTTTGCCATTATAAACTATTTTCATTCCATTATCGCTTTCCCATTTTACAGCACATTCTTTTGATTTAAAATACGTTTTCGCTTTTTCGTATTCTATTTCATTAGGAAAGAATAAATCATAATCTGTATTTACCCTTAAGCCTGCAAAATAATCTCTTAAAGCTCCACCCGCAAGCCAGCAATAAATACTATTATCCTTTAATTCTTGGAGAATTAATTTATTATATCTTTCTACAGCATTTGAAAGTTGTACCATTGTAAAATAAGTAATGATTTGATTACAGATAAATATTAGATTTACTTTAATGCCATATCTAATTAAATATAGCTATAACACTAAATAATACGAGTGCAATTAAACATTTCAACAATTGACCAATGCGATATTTGCATAGCACCAGCACCATCAGGCTCATAATTAAGTTTCATTTTAGCCTTGTAATGATTATCAATTTCACATTTATCACAATCAATTTCATTAACTAAATCTTCTTCAAGTTTTTCAATAAACTGTTTGTCAAGCGGTAGTAAATATCCATCATGAATTTCTACCAAGTTAAGTTCTTCAAACTCTTTTTCTTTGTTAAGATAAAAATGAATTGTTACCATTGTCTGATTATTTATATGTTGAAAATCAATTTGAAAAAGAATCTTCAAGCATTTTTAATGCTTCAATCAATCCTTCTTCAAGAGCTTCTTCATAAGTAAATGTTTTTGGTTGATATTTTTTGTTTGAATGATTTTTCTTTACATTGAATTCGTATTTTGAATCTAGTAAAGGAAATGTTTTATTATAATTTTTTTTCCAGCATTTTACTTTTTCACCATCAATCTCTTCATAGCTTACTGCAATTATTTGGACTCTCGTAGAGTTAATAATATCAACATTGAAAAATACATCTACATAAATTTCACATTTTTCTCTTAACCATTTTTGAAGAATAGATTGAGAGACTGTAACGCATTCAAAGTTATGAAATGGATTTTGACTATGATCTCTTGAAGCATAAATCTTATAAGCTTCAGAACTAAATACAGTCATTTTACCGTTTGTTCTATAACATTCAGAACCTTCTTGAGGGAAACCTTTCTTTTTAGCTAAGTTAGCTGTTTCCCTTGTAATAAATTTGTCGCTGTACATTGACTTTAATTATTTATAAGTTGAAAATCTGTTCACGAAGTCTTCAATTGATGTGCAATATCTTTGCTTAAATTTTATATCTGTATAAAGAACCGCTCTAATCCAACCACCTTCCTTTCTGAGATCAATGAATTCTAAAACACTATACAATGTTCTTTTGTTTTTGTGTATGTAGATTGATCCAGGCTTTATGTCTTGAACGGTTAATTCAACATACTCATTTTCGCAAGAGTTGTTATTATGCTGTTGATTTGCGATTAAAAGACTGTCGATTTTTAGGTTTAAAGAATCTCGAAGTTCCCCTAATGAGGTTTGAAAATCTATTTCGCTCATTTCTGAATTCAGACATTGTCTAATAGAATTCAAAACACTTACTATTTTAGAGTATTCTAAAGGGTTTTTGATGGAAGCTCTCATTTTGTTGATTTAAGATAAGCTAAACATTTGTTTTTTGCAGAAGTGATTGCAATAAAATACTCTTGATCGCCACCTTTATCTGGGTGATACTTCATGGAAAGTTTTCTGTAAGCTTTTTTAATGTCGTCCTCAGAGCATTCGTGGGTCAAACCTAAAATTTGAAAGTCTGAAAACGGTATAGATATTTTGCTTAAGGATAGTAAAAAATCAAGTATTTTAAAATTAAAGTAAGTATCATACATTTCGTCCTCAATCCTTTGCCATTCTCTTCTGTAATTTTCTCTAGCTTCCTTTTGCTTTCTTCTTTTTTCCATATCTTTTGGACACATTTCTTCTCTAAGTTTAACAACTACAGAAGCAAAGAAAAATCCCCATAATTTTTCAGGAAAAACACCCAAAGTTTTATTGGATATGCTGTCGAATTTCATTTTTATACATCTTAATGAATTTTCGAAGCCTTTAATATTATTTTCAGCTTTGTTTAATTCAAGTAAAGAAATAAAATCGTTTGTTAGGTCAAAAACAAAATCTGAATGGTTGAACTTATTTGTTTTGTCCAGGTTGTATTTTTTTACGTAATCTAAAGGTTTCATATTTGAAATAAATTAATTCATTAATTAGAAATAAATTAAACGCTTTTTAAAATGCCAATAGAAATCTAAATCTTGCAGAGTGTTAAGTAACGTTACTAACTAACCAATCAACCAGGTCAGATACCTTCTCAAAATCACCTATTCTTTTTTCTCCTTCTTTTATAGTGCAATCAAATTCACTTTCAACTTGCACTATTATTTTAACAAAGTCAAGATCATCTAACCATCCCTCTATATTTTCATCTATTTTCGTTTCAGGTGCAACAATATTTATAACAGAAAGACAACGTTGTCTAACATTGGTTTGGCAAGATTTTAAATTCTGTTCTGAATTATTCATTTGTAACTGTATTTTTAACTTTAATAGTAAATTTGATAACAGTTTTCAAATATAATCTAACCAAACCTCTTCCTTTAGCTGTATATAACTACACGCCATATTTTAATTTGAGTTGTTCTAATTGTTGCAACTCTTTACGTTTAATTTCCTCCTGATCTTGTTTTTCTTTGTTTGTTCTTTCTTCAAATTCCTCATCCGTTTCTTCTCTTTCAATAAACGCCTCTATCGCTACCGACGCACATCCCCAAAATTCTTCTACATGAATATCAATTTCTTCAACACCTAGTTTTTCTAACTCGTCTAAATCTTTTCTTAATTTTTCAATAGTAACCCCGTAAGTCCAATCAAAATTGAATGGGACTTCAAATTTTTTCGTTTGCTTTTTCATGTTAATTGTAATTGAATTAGAGTTGACAAATTTATTCCCAATCTTTTATTTTTTTCAATTCTTGACGCTTAGAAGCATTATAATAAAGAAGTCTTTTAATTTTTGATGCTTTTTCTTTTAAAGCGAAGCCATGATAAGAATGACAATTTTTTTCTTTATTTTTCTTATTGTGAGATGCCATAGTGATTAAAAATTAAGCTCTTTTTATATAGTTTGAATTTCAATGATAACTTACAGTTAGTTTAAAGTATGCCAACTGTAAGTTCCACGATTAAAACTACATCTTTTAATCGTGCCATCAGATTTTTTGATTTCTGCCCAATATTCTTGCGATTTTCTATATTCGTATAGCTTTAGTAGCTTTAATTCAACAAAACTTTCTGAAATATTTAATTCAGTTTCAATCTTTTCAATTTGATAAGATCCCTCGTAGCTAGAAAAGATATTTTTAGAAGAAGCTATAGTTGCCATTGTCTTAGAGATTAGAGTGTTTGTGTTTAATTGATATGCAAATATAGACTCTTTATTTGAAATAAAAAATTTTTTTGAGATATTTTTTTCAAAAAAGAAAAATAATTTATAACTTGTTAATAATCAATATATTAAAAAAGGTAAGCCGTTAGGCTTACCTAAATATTGAAAAAATCTTCTTTTACTTCTTATTGATCAAAAAATTTAAGGCATTTATTTTGGCTTGTCTTTCTAATTCATGACCATTACATGTATCCCAAGTAGTTAATTCTTCCAATCTAAGCTTCATAGCTTTTTTAGAAGGCATGTAAAGATCAAAAGCGGTTATCCAAGTAGATGTTAAATTTTCTATTTTTTCATTTAGTGTAAGAGTAGACATTTTGATTAGAGATTAGAGTGTTTATATTTAATTGATATGCAAATATAGATACTTTATCTCAAATAAAAAATTTTTTGAGATATTTTTTTTCAAAAAAGAAAAAATAATTTGTAACTTATTGATAATCAATAAAATAAATTATCTGCCGTTAGGAGTCGAACCTACATAGGAACATTTGCTAAGAATCACCCCGATATTTTATAATGCCCTACCTCACGCCGGCGGCAGATAATTTATTTACTTAATATACCAAGATCCGTAATGCCATATAATATATGAATGTATATTTGATTCATCAATGTGATTATTATTTTTATCTGTGGGCTCCACCAAAACTCTATTTCTTTGAGGATTCATATAAACATTATAAGATCCAACTATTTTGTGAACATATAAAAGAAGTTGCCCTTCATATAATTTTTGGTAAATTAATTTTGCATTTTCAATATCAAAAAAACCTATTTTATTTTTACCATCCCCTATTTCACATAAGAAAACAGGTTCTTTAATAATATCTATAAATTCAGAATCGGGCTCAAATTCTTTCTTAAGTTTTAAAAATAAAGCTTTTCTATCATTAAAAGATAAATCTTCATCCTCACTTACATGTTTTGTTGTATCTTTATATGATTCTATAACTTTTACAGCTTCATAGTATTCTGGAGAAGACATAAACCCCCATTCAGCACTTAAACGTTTCACTGTTTCTTCAGCTTTTAAAAGATCTAAAGGTTTAAAATTTTTCTCAACCTTTTCTTTAAAAATTTGAAAAAATTCATTAAAGCTTATTTTTTTAGATAAAACATTATCTAAAAGCTCTTTCATTTCAGAAACAAAATTGTTTTCCATTTTATTGGTTTGGTTTTATTATTTGAAACAGTTAATTACCCACATATAGTTTGATTCATTTACTTCAAGATATTGAACACCTGTTGTATGATGATACCTCCATACCTTCTTTAATGGTATTGAAATGTATAAACAATCACCTTCTCCATAATGATAGTCATAACCACTCAATTGAAGATTTTCAACAATACTATCCAATTGGCTTGAAGATGGAACGTGCAACCTCATTCTAGAACTATGATTTTGTTCAATTTTATCTAATAGAGGTTTTACTATTTCAACTTCATAAAAATAAGGATCTTTTTTGATTTTATATTTATCAAATTCTTGAGCAAATTTATCGTAATCTTCTTGATCATCGATATAATATTTACCAATTAAATTTGATCTCATTTGATCAAAAATTTTAATAATATTTGATGGTATAAAATAATAATGACCATCCCAATCTTTTCTAAAATAACCAGTATTTTCCATTTTTATTTATTTTAAAGATTTCTCCATCTAGAATTTTGTTTTAATACACATAATACAATTTCTTCTTGAGTAGCAAACCTCATTTCTTGAGAATGAAAATTCAAATAATCAACAAATTTTTGCCAACCATTTTTAATTTCATGATCATCGTTTTGCCAAATACATTTTTCCCACTCATCAAAATCTATTTCTTTACCTTCTTTTCTATATTGTTCAGCTTTTTCTCGATTAGGGTAATGATTAAAAACAGTGTGTCCATCAGACATAGATGTTAAAGTAATTAATTGCTCTCCATTACCTATTTTAAAATTGTTATTAATATAACCAACTTTATACATAATAGTAGATAAATTAATCCATCTAGGATAAACTATAAATGGTTTATTGTTTTCCCTACAATAAATTTCTTCTTTAGTCATTCTTATAAGATATTGACCAGCGCCACTAAAGTCTTCTACAGTAAAATTTCTCATAATTTTATTATTTATTTTGATTATAATTTAATAAAACATTTTCCGAAATTTCTTTTGCTTTTTTGCAAATTACTATATCTTCACAAGATATATAATTAATAATATTTGATCCTATATCGTCCATTATACATATTAAACATAAAGCATGTAATTCAATCTCACTAGATACATGATTACTGGCCACTTCAGATCTAGACATACCATTATGAAATTTAGAATGTTGCCTTAAATAATCGTGATGATATGTATAAGGAACTCTACCCTTTGAATGAGGTAATTTTTCAATAACTTTTAAAATATTTTCAACACTTATTTCCATCTCATTTAATGTTTAACGTTTAATATATGTTATTTAGGCAATGTATCTTCAAAAGTTTGATGTTGAGGTCCAAATACTTTTATTTCTTTAGCATTTTCACATGTCATCATTTTAATTCTAAGTGAAATATTATTTCCAACTCCTAATTGGTTATGCAACCATCCAACACAATGAGTTTTTTCATCAACACTGTGTTCATGACAAGACATAACTTTCAATATATCACTATTGATTTCTAAATTTTTAGCAATGGTACATGATAAAGCTTTATGTTTTTCAACACTATATCCATCTGGAATGTCATGTGGATTTACATTTGCTTTCCAAGGACATTTAGCGCACTGCTTAGTTCTTTTCAATTTCCAGCTCATTTTTATTTAAAGAGTTTTTTATTATTTTTTTTAACTCATCGAATTTTACTTGATTGAAATCTTTTTCATAAAAAACTTCAAAAATATAACCATCAGAATTTGAAACGTAGATTAAAACATGATAATCATTCATTTTTTCTGATATTTTATTATTTAACGTTTCAATATCTGAAAGATTTGCGCATTTAGGTAAACCTACTGTAAATATTGGTTTAATATTCATTTTTATTTAAAATAAATTCTTTTTAAAGTTTTTTATACGTATTGAAAAATCTGAATTGAATTCAAAATCCTTTTCAAGATGTGGATGCTCCATCATTAATCTACGTCTCATTATATCAAAAGTAAATTTATTCATCTTGCTTTGAACACTTTCAGAAAATGGATGATCTGTAATTTTTTCAGTTAATAAACAATGAGCGCATTCTTCTTCTGAAATTCCCTTACGCTCATATTCATATCTATTTGACATAATAAACTTAACCCAACCATAAGTAAATAATGATTGAATACCTTTATCAACAAGACGGGTAGTATAACCTGTTTTTCTCATTTCCTTATATGGATTATTGCCAAAGATTAATATTTTATTATTTTAATGCTTCGTTTACTTTATTAACCATATCTTTATAAGTTAAAAGATGATTTTGATAAGGTTTAATAAATGCTTGTTTGTCATGATTCCATTTATAATTATTAAAAAAAGCATAAGATTTTACTGTTTCATTAAAGTCTTTTTCATCATTAGGGATTCTATTTTTACATTCAGCTGTAACACCTAATGTACCAAAATCTGAATCAATAATTTGACCACAATGAACGCAATATTCGTTTGTATCACCGTAAGTCCAAGAATGTTTATTAATAGTATATGGTATCTTTGCCATAATTAAA
>CAZDRR010000013.1:7581-15688 GCA_964507955.1 uncultured Candidatus Saccharibacteria bacterium
TACCTAAATGATTAGTGCCTATGTTTGTTTTAAGACAATATCCCCAAAATCTATCATTCCAATAATTACCTTCTCTAATATAGGTAGAACCAGTATCTATAAGTTTTGATCTAAATGGTTCTTTTGAAAATTTTTGTATTAAACATTCTTCCATAACTTTTAATCTCAATTCTCCCCAATTATCGACCAAATGAACAAATTTACTTTTTCTTTTAACTATTGACGCACTATTTGATGGATCAGAACAAAACTCTTTCCATCCATAATCGTTTGATTTAGCCGACATATAAGCATGTTCAACAGACGGATAAATTTTACCATCTAAAACTATATCTACAGGTTCAAAATTACTTAACCATGAATAATTTCCAATAAATTGTATTATCATAATTTAATTTTGTTTAGTAAATATAAAAAAAATACTTTATTTTAAATAAAGTATTAAACATTCTCTTGAAATATATTTAAACTATTTGAAAATCTACTAATTCATATTTTACATTGTTAAAACCTGAAAATCCATTCAAATCTTTTAGAACATTTAATGTCCACCAAACAATAAATGAAGAAACATCTCTAGAATAATTTTCAATGCTGATAATTTTTGAATTACCTATCATTTTTACTTTTATTGGAACAGATAAATCAAGAGATGTCTCAAAACTTAAATTAAAACATGAATGAATTATTTTATGATTCCTATCTTCATTAGAAATCATACCAACCTTATTCAAAATATTAATTTTCTCCATTTTGATTCACTTTTTACTAATTTTAATGTTTAAATCTTTCAACCAAAAATCATTGGATGAAATATCATATATTGGTAAAACAATATTTTCATTATCTACATAGATAATATATTCTATTATGTATTTAATTAATTTTTTCATTTTGAAAATATTTTTCCATTAAATTGAAAGCTTTTACTGCTACTGTTTGATAACTTAATGCTCTATATTCTTCTAAATGAATATTTTTTTCATTAAAACCCACAAAATGAGCTAACTCATGGGAAAAGAAATCTAAAATATCTTTTTTAGTTGCTTTTTGACCTACCCAAAATAAAATTTCTTTTTTATTTGTATCTGCCACACCAGCAAAACCCATGTCATTTATTGTATCAATATATTTAGATTTTTCTATTTCAACGTTTACTATTTTACCATTATCATATTGAAAAATAGAAAAAGAATCTATTTCATTAAATTCTTCAATAGTTATATCGTAAGATTTACATATAAGCTCCTGAATAGTTTTTAACTCAATAAAATTAATACTATCAATTATTGAACAATCGTATTTAATTGGGTTTTGATTATTTTTAGACATATCAGAATTAAGAAAGTCAACGTATTCTTTAGCATAATTTTCTAATCCTTTATGGAAAACAACCAATTCAATACCTTTTGAATCTAAAACGGATCTTAATTGTTTTTTACCTATTCTAAATGGAGGAGTTAATTTTTTCATTTGATTTAATTTGATTTTGATAATTTATTGACCCATCTAAAAGAAGCTTCTTTCATTATCCCTAATTGAACCATTAAAAAATCAGTAGTGGTCAAACTATTGGTTAAAACTGACATTTTTCTAGCCAATTCTCTAACTTTATCTCCAATAAATCCATTTTCATCAGATTCTTTAAGTTCTTCTATTAATTCAACCAACTCAGAATCTGAAATATCTGAAAAGAATTGTTTAATTTTATTCATAGTTATAAATCTATTAAAATTAAAAATTTATTTAACCTACTACAAAATTGTTATCGATAAACCATTGTTCAACCTTTTCATAATAAAATGAATGTGGGATTAAATCTGAATCTGCCCAAACCTTACCATCAACTCTTATACCCAATCTTTCAACACCTGAAAGCATAACAAATCTTTTAGGTAACCAATCATTTTCTTCAAATTGGATTATTTGACCATTATGGTGAAATTTATAGCCCCAAACAATTTCCCATATTTCATACATCTCTTCTTTAGTAATAGAAGAAATTTTTCTGAATTGCTTTTCATTTTCTAATTCTAAACCAGGGGATTTCATTTTAATTTTCTTTTATATATGAATCTATTTTATCTTCAACTAAACAAAAAGCAAAAACAAAAAATACTATTATTGCCAAAAACAATATAAAAAACAAGACCATAATTTTATTTATTTTAGTGGACCACTTCAACTACTTATGTAATATTGACCAATTAATTCCTTAACGTCAGAAACTGGATCATCCTTTGTTATTTTCTCACCAATATCTTTTACAGTATTTAAAATAAATTCAACCCCCATCTTCATCCAACAAATCGCCATCTAGAAAAGGAACACTATCAAGATTTACCAATATTGATTTTACATATCTTCTAGCTATTTGTCTCAATATCCTTTTATCCATTTTATTTATTGATTGAATTATATGATTTATTTAATACATAAATTAAAAAAAATAAAAAAATCAATTCATAAATAAAAAATCCACTAAATCTTTTTGATAAAAATTGCTCTAATACAGCAAATACTTGATAAGTAGACATAATCAATAAAAACAAGAAAGATAACACATTTAAAAAATTTTTCATTTAATGATAGTAATGATTTGAACACTTTAAACAATAAGCTATACCTTTTCCTATACTGGAAATTAAATTTGGAGTAAAACAATTGCACCATTTATTACCAAATTCATCTATTACCGGTTTTCTTTTACCATTATAACCTTTACGCTTTTTCATAGATAAATATAAGAAAAATTATACAAATTTTAATAACCATCTAAGAAATTTCTAGACCAATATAAAAAAAATACAATTATTTAACATTGTATTTACCACCTCTTTCCTTTAAAAAACTGTAAAATTTAGCCTCACCTAACCTTTGTTTTGTTGGGCAATTATTAACTAATTTTTTCTTATCATAAATTTCATATTGAGGAGCATAATATTCATGAAGATGCCTATAATGATCACAATGAACGTCTTCCATACAAGCCCTAGTAGATACTTTTTTACCAACCAACATTGAAGTTTCTTCTATACAGAATTGAAGAGCTTCATTTAACCAATCAAATGGTTTACCTGAAACTCTAGGTAGTACCAATTCTAAACATTTTGTAGCATTACTTCCAGCATAAACCCTAGACCACTTATCCACATATTCTGGAAAATATTCACCTAAATCCATAGCGAAAGCTGTATAACAAAACGTAAAACGTTTCATTTTGTTGCTTTGATTGTAATTATTCAACCAATCAACTATTTCGAATATTTCAGGTAGACCACTTACACCTTTTTCATTCATTCTTTTACCATGAACCAAGTAATCGGATAGCTTTAAAACTATTTTTGGCATTATATTGGTAAGATAATAACAACCTGGCCTCATTTCTGAAGTAAACTTAGTAAACATTGGAGGTTGGTTACCAATTGAAGTAAACATTTTAATGCCCTGCTCTTCCGCTTCTAAAACAAGATCAACCATTTCATCCATGTTTTGACATTCACAAAGCAATTCAATAATTGAATTACGCCATCCATGATCTGATTCAAAACTAGCACCTGATCCTGTTATTCTATGAAATAACATTATATACATCCAATCTTGAAGACCCCATTTATCTTTACAACTATCCATGTGAGGATAAGATTTTTTTGGAGCTTCACTTCCATACCATAGAGCTTCTAAAGCATTACTAAAACCAGCATATCTTCTTTGAACATTATTATAGATAGGAACATGCCACATAAGTGGATCATCAATATCTTCTTCAGTAAATAGACCACTTTCAAACTGGTTCAATTGAAGCTTATACGCTTTTTCATAATAAGTTAAGAAGTCTTCAAATAGATCTGTTACCTCAAATAGTGGTTTTTTACTAACTTTAGCCATTTTCTTAATTTTTATCAAAAATAATCAAAAAATATGAGGACTGTAAAATTATATATAGAGATATAGTCAAAATTTTACGTTCTACGATTTAACCATAAGTTTTACAGGTGGTCCCAAATTTTACTATAAAAGTGGCCCGTTTTGTAGACCACTTTAAGTAAATAACAATCATTTTAATCAAATGATGAAGAACTGCTACTATCAGATTAATTTGAATCTGACCATGAAGAACTACTGTCTTGAGAGCCAGAGTCAGAAGAGTAACTACCGCCAGCGCCTGCTCCTCCAAAATCGCCACCACCAAATAGTGGACCATCAGGAGTACTACTGTACTTGAAAGAATCAAACATGTCATCTACTTTAGGTGTTGGATTGTCTAAACCACTATGCTGAAAATGACTGTAATCAGTTATTGAGGAGAAATCTGAATCTCTTCGCTGATATACATTAGAAATGTGAGTGTTTGGTTGGTAATCTAGGTAGTTTTTATAATGATGTTTAGATATTGGCCTTTTTTTTCGCTTGAGGTATAAACGAATGAAAAATAAGATGGTACTAATAGCTACCACTAAAATTAGACTTAGGATTAAAACATGTTGCGTATTCATAGTTAAAATTATAAAGAGTTAAATTGATTGCAATTTTTATATACGGTATTCATATATACTTTTTTATAAAAATTATTTTTTTCATTTACTACAGATTTTTCTGCTAAACAATATCCATTTACCATCTTTTAGAAAACTTTCTTTATCACAGTATTGGCAATTCCAACATCTAATTTTTTGATGTTTTGATTGTTGAATATCAAAATTAAGGTTATTATCTGTTTCCATATCAAAAAATACGATTTAAAGAGGATTGCCCTGTTTTTCAAAAAGAGAGTTAATAGTCAAAACTTTTCTATAATTCTTTGAAAACAAACCTTTATAGGTATGAAAATTATCTATTTCAGGAAATAAATCTTTAGGGTGTTTGTATTGAACACCATAAAGTGAGCCATTTTTTATTTTGAAGCAAAAACCTTTTACAAAATCATCTGATGTGTAAAGACCATCATGGTTAAATATTTCTTCAAACTTCATATTATATATTACATAATGTGAATTTATTTGATATTTGATGGATTGTGGTGCACTTTTATATAGATTTTTAACTATTTTAAGTAGACCACTTAATTGTTTCTGCTTAATACTGAATGTTTAATTTGCTCTGCGTCTTTTATCAACATATTAGCTAACAACAGCATTGCCTGATCCTTATTTTTAAGACACTTATTTAGAATACCTATAAGATGCTCCTCATGTATTTTAAATGGATCACCTAGTTCATTTATCAAAATAAAATACTTTTCATTCATTGGGTGAACACATAAAAATCTGTAGATCCTAACCTTACAATCAAATATGTCATAAATAAAATCACCTGAATTAAGATCTTCGATTTTCATTTTGTTTCTTGTTAAGCTCTGTTAAGAAAATTAATAACTTTTCTACTTGATCAGGATTAAGATGTATTGAAATAGCAGACATTTGAACAAAACTAGACATTTCAACTGAAATACCATCTGAATTAGGGAATTGCCTAAAAGCTATTTTATCTTCTAGCCAATCAGAAAAAATCAATTCTTCCATAGAAATATATTATTTATCTTCAATTAACTTACGTAATTTATTATTAAGCGATAATTGTTTACTATCTAATTGTTTTATTCTATTATGGATACTGAGTTTAAATTCATCACTTACACTAGAAATTCCCAATATTTGACGGCATTGATTTATTTGATTCTGATTAATATCACAAGCATGAGCCAATTCGATAATTTTCTTGTAATCCATAATTCAATGATCTATTAAAACAAATATTCGATAAGTTTTTCTTCAATTATTAAAGCAATCACAGTAGTAAAAAATAATAGAGCTGTAACAGGTCTTTCAATCTTAAATTCCATAGTATCTAAATTGATTTCGGATTTCCCTATGAAAAAACTTAATCCAATAATCAAAATCAGAATAAAAAAAGCTAACAATGTTCTCATTTCAAATGTTTTTTAATCAACAACTAGATATTTTTTTACTAATTCATTGCCTTTTTGAGTTAATATGTAACCACTTGAATGATTGCCAACATCAATACTATCTATAAGTCCTTTCATTATTAATTTATTGGTAGATTTTGAATTTATGATTGTTAAATCATTGCCTTTATAAAGTAATACAAACCCGACCCTATCAGAACATGTAGTTTCATAACAGTTATATAATTTTATTAAAATTTCTTTTTGTCTTTTAGTTAATAAAACAAAATCATCAACATTGTTATGATGTAAATCATGTTGACTATTATTAGAAACAATTAAGGGATCCATGTACAAATAGCTATTTTATCCCAATCCTTGCTCTCTAATAAAGACTTATCTTGAGACCACTGACCTAAATGATTTCTTTCGCCTGTTTCTTTATCAAACATCCAATCGCAAAATTCATCTTCTAACCCACTGCCATTTACAGCATTAACCGTAACGCCATGAAATCTTGAATAGTCACCATCAACTAACAAAAATTCCAATGGACCTTCAATTTCATTATAAATAATCAAAGTTTTCATTTTATTATTTTGAAAAACAATTATCTAGAAGGTATAACAAACTTCAATCTACTAGGAAAAACTTCTTCAATAGTTCCATCTGGAAGTTCGATCAAAGCTACAGTAGAAGTAGCAATCCCATTATCAGATTCCTCACAAATACTTCCCCATTGATGAAAAAGACCAGTATTTGGATAATCTGTCTGCCAACAATTAGTACCGTTCTTAAGAACGGCACGACCATCTACATATTCATAAACAGCACTTATAAATCTATTAAAAACAACAGTTCTTAGAGGCATATTTAATTGATATTTAATTGATATTTAATTGATACTCAATCAAAACCTTTATAAATTTACTAAAAATAAAGGAATTTTTGATAATTATAACTATATCTCTAAGAAGTATTTTACTGAGATAAGAACAATAAAAAAGCCACTTTTGTGGCTTAAAATAAAAACATAAAAATTATTAAATACTTACATTATGATCTAATTTTAGAATAAAAATCTTTACTGACAATGTTTTGCTGCTCGTTTATATCATCAGTACCAAAATCTGCAGTTCCAATATGTGAAAGTGAAAAATCATAAATAGAAGAATTAGTTCTAAATTTTAAATCAACTAAATTTATATCGTTAAGTTTAATTTTATCTATACTTAACAAAACTATTTGCCTTGACCAATTCATACTCAATAAATTATAAAGTATAAATTTTTCACCGTCTGTAGTAATTTTTAAATTATCTACATATCTATTGAATTCCCTTTCATGTCTTTTTATTCTAAAAAATAAATCCATAATAGTTTTTTTAAATGTTTTATTATTTTATTGGTTCATAAAGACCATTTTCACTTAATTGTTTATCTATTTCATCCCAATCAACCATATAACTATTAACTGTCATTATAGCTTTTTTCAATGGAACATGTAAACTTTGATCATCAATAATCACAAAACCTTTTTCTCTAAAAAAGTCCCAATCCCAAATCTGGGGACTATGTTTATAAGTAGTCGCTTCAATAGGCATTAAATTAAAATCACCATCTTGATTTAGTTTCTTATCTTTTAACATCATCCAAGCATTATCAAACCAAGACAAAGCTTTTTCAAGTGAACCATTATTAAATTCACATCTCATTGTATTTAATAATATTTTATGCCCAGCCTTTTGAAGCTTATATATTACCTCAATACAACCAAAATTGCATCTACCAATAGATGGATATTGATGTTCAACAACTGTTCCGTCAAAATCTAAATAGATAATCATCTTCTTATTATTTAAAGTTATCAATCAAATATATTAAAATAATAGGTAGGTAAAATACCTACCATTATCCGTTGAAAAACTCCTTTGAAAAATTAGATCATTGAATTTAAAGAATCGAAAACTAAATTCAAAATATTCCTTGTTTGAGAAAGATTACTCAACAAATAAAACATTCTTTTATCAAAACTATTTAGACCTTCCTTTGTAATTGAAGAATTATGTTGGCTAACAAATTCTTTATAATCCTTAACTTCAGTTAAAGAATTTACTTTATCTAAAATTAATAATGAAAATTCATTAAACTGAATCAATTCTTGCTCTAGAAGATTTTCAATCTGTGAAAAATTTTTAAT
>CAZDRR010000013.1:15788-17175 GCA_964507955.1 uncultured Candidatus Saccharibacteria bacterium
AAAAAAATATTTGAATTATTAAACTATAGTAACTACACGTGCGGCAATTTCTCAAGTATTTTTAAATAAGCTTTGTGATACTTCTCTAATCTTTGAAAATCTCTATTACCAAAAAATAAAAGCCTAGACACATCCATATTATCTTCAAGATCGTGCAGTTTTACAATCATAGCCTCTTTTGAAGTCATAACTCTAGCAATGTAATCATCATAAGACTCATTAGGCAATTTTGTTAAAATAACAACAACATCTATTATATCACTATCAAAAATAGACCTTAAAGATTTTTCATTCCATTCAGGTAAATCTTCTAAAACATCATGCAATAAAGCAATAATTCTAATATTTAAAGGGTAAGTACTTAAATTAGAACAAACTCTTAAAACATGTTGAATATAAGGTTTTCCTGATAAATCTTCTTTATTTTTAAATCCTTCAGTAGCTAACCTTAAAGCTAAATCGTATTGATTTTGAGCATTCATTTTGTTTTATTTATATTTAACGATATTATAACAAACTTTTTAAAGTAAAATTAGTTGAAATTATCTCTACATTTTCACCTTTTTTAGAACGTAAAATAGAACCTGATTTAAAACATCTTTTTTTACTAGACCAAGGCCATGGAACTCTACATAATTCAACATCAGATTCATCATACATATATTCCTCTTCTATTGAAGAATCTATTATGCCTCCATCAAAATAAAAATCTAAATTTAATTTATGGTTAATACCTTTTAAAACAATACAATTTTTAGAAATTATGATTTCAACATCATTTAATAAAGTAGATGTCCAAGAAAATAGATTTAAAGAAGAATCTTTCAATATTTCTACATTTAAAATACCCTTATTTCTAGAATAAAATACGCTTGAACATTTTATATGTTTATTGAAACCTATTTCACCAACAACAAGATCTGATATTTTTCTTTGATTGTAAATAGGTATTATATTAAAATCTCCATCATAAAATGGAAATTCTCTAGCAAAAATGTCTCCATTTTTCATTATATTTAACACAAACCCCCTATCTTGAATATTATATTCAGATTTATCTAAAAACATAACACCAAATAACATATCCATTATGTCAAAATTCTTATGAATAGTTACAGGATACTCAGTAAAAGAGTAATTTTTTATAAAATCATCTTTAGACATATTAAAAGCTAAAGATCCTATTGAAATGATTAAATCTTCCATTTTATTTAGTTTTTTGAATATCAGCTAAAGCTTTCCCAAACATATAACCTAATATAAAAAGAACAATAAAAATGATAAAATCCATAAAATAGATAGTTAAATATACTTAAAATAAAGAAAATTATAAATATAAATTTTATATCTCTACAATTAAAATATATTTATCTTTTTCTAACCCTTA
>CAZDRR010000014.1:0-17057 GCA_964507955.1 uncultured Candidatus Saccharibacteria bacterium
AGTCTGAGTATGACGACTTTATGTTCAAAGCTATCTCCAACGAATGGCTGTTGAAGAATAAGGAATAGGACTAAATAAACATGGATGTTCTTTTTATATATAAAAGAGGTTTTATTTATGTTAGAACTAGCTAATGTTGAGTTATTCGTTGGTGCTGAAACTCTCAAGACGCACATTGAAAAACTAGCTGAAAAGATTGATGAAGATCTATGTGAAGTTTCTAATGAAATCGTTGTCATGCCAGTTCTTAGCGGAGGAATGTTGTTTGCATCAGATCTCATTCGACGCTTTTACTTTACGAGAGGAGTTAAAATTGCTCCAGCAATTGTTAGTCGGTATGAAAATGAGTTACGCTCTGATCGCACTCCTCAGATTAAGTATTTTCCCTCAGAGGAAGAAATCCGCGGTAAAACAGTTTTAATCGTTGATGATATCTACGATAAGGGCGACACAATCGAGGTGTTAAAAGATGCGTGTATTGATTATGGTGCTAATTCTGTTAGGGTGGTTGTTCTAATCTGTCGAGAAACTATTTCTAATCCACAACATGAACACTCTCCAGATTATTATGCGTATCTTGTGGATGATGACCGCTTCTTCTTTGGATACGGAATGGATGTGAATGGTAAGTATCGTGGTCTAGAAGATATCTGGTCATTTCCTATTCCGTCTGTAGACTAAAACTATCTTTTACAATCCTGATCATAGGAGAATATACGACATGTTAATCACCAGAACTGAAAATAATGCAATCGCTTTTAAGTCTACATCTAACCCATTTCTAGATCTATTTGCAACGATTGGATCTGCTCGTGGAGAGAACATTCCCGAGTACGTAGAACAGTTTATGGAGTGTATGCAGATTGATCAGTCGATGGCTATTAGACTTTTGCTGTGGACTCGTGATATTCGAGAAGGAGCTGGTGCCCGAGAGGTCTTTAGACAGATTGTCGCTCGGTTGTCTAAAGAATACCCAAACCTAGTTACTAAGATGGTCACTCGTGGGGTATTCGAACATTTTGGTCGCTGGGATGATATTTTAACTGTCTTTCAATCCGGTTCTGCAGAATTAAAATCAGTTGTAGCACAATACATTCAAGCTGCTATTAACGCGGGACACCCTCTTTGCTGTAAGTGGATGCCCCGCCAGGGTCCTATTGCCGCTGAGTTACGCTCTATGCTAGGATTCTCTCCTAAGTCTTGGAGAAAAGCTTTGGTTGCTGGAACCAATGTAGTAGAAACTAAGATGTGTGCGAGTGAGTGGGATTCTATTGACTTTGAAAAAATCACCTCGAAGAATCTATCTAACTATGGTAATGCGTTTACTAAGAATGCAAGCAATAACTGGTACGCATATAAGTCTAAAGCTGTTAAAGGAGAGGCTAAAGTAAAAGCTGGAGCTATTTATCCTCATGAGGTTGTGTTGAATGCAACTCTTGGTGATGGTGAAATGGCGAACCTACAATGGAATGCTCTTCCTAACTTCTTAGTAAATGTAGGGAATATCCTGCCCATTATCGATGTATCTGGATCAATGTTATATCAAGTATCTGGAATGGTCACCGCAATGATGATTTCTGTTGGGCTTGGTATTTACACTTCAGAGCGTCAACAGGGGTTCTACAAGAATAAGGCGATTACATTTTCTTCAGAACCAGAGTTTTTTGAGATTTCTGGAGATACTATCTCTGAGAAGATTTTAAACGCTTATAATGCGAATTGGGGAATGGATACTGATCTAGCCGCAGTCTTTGATTTGATTTTGAACATGTCTATCACTAATAATACTCCTCAGGAGGAAATGCCAGAGAGTTTATTGATTATTTCAGATATGCAATTCAATCAAGCAGATCGAAATGGTGAGGATGTAAGTCTATATAAGTACGCAGAGATGAAGTACCGGGAATATGGATACAAGCTGCCAAAGATTGTGTTCTGGAATGTATGTGATCGAGTTCGAGGTACTTTTCCGGTGATTTCTGGTACTCATACGGCATTGATTTCTGGCTTCTCACCTGCTATACTAAAAACAGTATTCGGAGTTCTAGAAGGAACCTACTCTCCGGAGGCAGTGATGGTAGCAACATTAATGAACGACAGGTACGATGTTCTAAACTAAATAGAATGTCTGCCGAGTAAAACTTGAATTTTAAAAGTCGGGATTCCCGACTTTTTTTTCTATAAAAAATTAGGAGCATTTTATGGTATTAGAAGAACAACAATCCTTAACCAAATTTGAAGATCTATTTTCATATGAAATTTGGGACTCTACTTATAGACAGGCGGGAGAAGAGACAATTGATGACACTATGAGACGAGTAGCTAAGGCGGTTGCTTCTGCTGAAAAGACTCCGGAACTACAAGCATATTGGGAAGAACAGTTTTTCTCCATGCTTACAAATTTTAAGTGTATGCCCGGTGGTCGAATTTATGCAAATGCTGGAACTGAGTGGACTGGCACTTCTATGCTCAATTGCTTTGATCAATCAGTAAAGGTTCTTACTCACCGAGGGTATCAACCTATTTCTGATGTTGAAGTAGGAGACTTAGTGTATACTCATAAGAATCGATGGAAGAAGGTTGTAAACACTCTTAAGCGTCGTTATGTTGGAGATGTAAATATCTTCAAGAGTAACTTCTTCACTGGGCCTATTATTACAACCCCAGAACATCCGTTCTATCAAGGAGACGAATCTTGGATTAACGCAGAAGATATTTCTCATTGTATTCTTTTAGGTGAAAACAGTAAAGAAGAAACCTTAACAATAGATCTTGTTGATTATTTTAAAGATCAAGTTAATGCCGGAAAAGTTATCTTTGACGACGAGTTTGTTTATACATACACAACAGTAAAGGAAAGAACTTATAAAAAGTCAAAGACTAAAAGATTTATTGAAATTAATAAGGAATTCGGATATTTTATTGGTAGATTTATCGGAGACGGTTCTACATTTTTAAATAATAAAAGGTTCAATAAACTCGGGTTTAATATTTGTTTTAATAAAAAAGAGGAAGAAGACCTACAGTTAGTAAAAACATATATACAGAATTTATTTGATGTTGAAATGAATACTGTTCAACCGCAACAATATTCTTTCATGTATTTATCAAAGTATAATCCTATTATTTCTGATTTTTTAAACTCAATTATCGGTAGTGGATTTGCTGTAAAGAGAATCCCAAGTTTAATCTGGAACGCTTCTAAAGAAGTTCAGTTCTCCTGCTTATCTGGACTATTCGATTCTGATGGAATGATTCTTAAGAATGGAGCACTGCGAATTGTACTTTCAAATGAAAATCTAATAAATGATATCCAGGCATTATTATTACTGAATAATATTTTAAGCAGAAAGAGTGTGTTTAAAACAAAAGATGAATACAATGATGCCTTTACATTACAAATAAACAAATATATTGGATCTAAGTTATTTAATTCTTTATTAAAGTCGTATAAAGATGGGAGAGAAAATCTAAATTTAGATCTACAGTCTGATAATTCTAAATATCAAATAAGCAAATTCTCTGAAAATATCGGGTCAAATTTTTCAATTCAGCTAAAGAAAAACGGAGTTGAAAGAGAAACTTCTTTGTTTGATGGATATGTTTATAATCTTTCTATAGAAGATGACGAAAGTTTTGTAGTTAATAATGTTGTGGTGCACAACTGCTTTGTCTCGCCACGCACGGGAAAAGATCATGATTCTATGGAAGGAATCATGCGAGATGTTCTTAATCAGTGTCTTACGCTAAAGGGGGAAGGTGGTTGGGGTCAGAACTTTTGCTTTGGGATCAATGAGTTATTGTATATTGTTAGAGAAGAACATGAGGTTCTAGAGAAGATTGGTAATGTTAAAAAAGGTGATTTGGTTTATTCTGACGATAATCGACTTCATGAAGTCGAAGCTGTTTTAGAATCATATAAAAATAATATGGTCAGACTAACACTAGAAAATGGAAAAGAGATCGTGTGTACTGACGACCACCCATTCTTAGTAACAAGAGACAATGAGCAACAGTGGGTTTTAGCTAAAGACATTTTAGATACAGATGATTTAGTTAGCCTCACCGACAAAGTGAAGGTAATAAATAAAGAGTTTTTCACTGAAAAAACTAAGGTTATTGATCTGCAAATAGCGGATAGACATAACTTTGCTATTGGCGAAGAAAAAATAATTGTTCATAATAGTTTTATTCGTCCTCGGGGAGCATTTATTAATAAGATTGGCGTAGAATCTCCTGGAGCAGTTAAATTCATGGAGATTTATGATAAGACTTCAGATGTAATCACTTCTGGGTCTGGACGTAAAGCGGTAAATAAGAAAGCAAAGAAGAAAATCCGGAAAGGTGCCCTAATGGGTGTAATGGACGTGCATCACCCAGATATTGAAGAATTCATACGAGCAAAACAACACGGAGATAGATTACAAAAGTTTAACTTGTCTGTCAACTGTACTGATAAGTTTATGCAGAAGCTTCTATCAGCTTTAGAAGCAAAAGGAACTCCTGAGTTTGAAGAGCTTGATAAGTGGAACTTGATTTTCCCCGAAATATCTTTCTTTCGATATGAAGAGGAGTGGGATGGAGATATTGAGAAATGGCAAGATAAAGGATATCCTGTTGTAGTTTATAAAACTGTGTCTATCACCGGATTGTGGGATTTGATTATGGAGAACACCTACAAAAGGAATGATCCGGGCGTACTATTTATCGACCGAGCTAACTATTTTAATCCTTTAAACTATTTAGAAACTATTCTCGCCACCAATCCGTGTGTGACCGGCGATACTCTAGTGTCTACCTCAGTGGGAGATTATAGGGTAGAAGATATTGTAAACTTATTTAACAATGGAGAAAAATTCTTTGTAAATACATATAATACTTCTACAAAAGAACTAGAGCTAGAGCCTGTGGTTAATGCGGTTCTAACTTCTCCTTCTAAACAAGTATTAGAAATTGTTTTAGATGACGGTAAAGTTCTAAGACTAACTCCGGATCATAAGGTATACACTTCAAATCGTGGTTACGTTTCAGCAGGGGAATTGACAGCTGATGATGACATAGTAACTAGCGACTAGATTGTAAAAGTTTTTACAGGGACGTTTTTATAGAAGAAACAAAAAATGAATCATGAAGAATTAGTTTCAAAATTCGTTGAATTTAGAATTCTAAATTCAAAAGGAAAATTAAATTCTAGATCTATAGAAAAGATTTCTAGTCTAGGTCTAGAAGATCATATTTTTGATTTAACTTCTTTTTTGCCTTTAGAGGCTAGTTTATTTGAACGATTGTTTTGTGTTCTGAATCAAATTAAAGAAGTTCAAAGATGTAAAGTATGTCATAAATTATTAAAATTTAATGGAAGATTCTATTCAACGTATTGTTCTATTAAATGTTCTGTAGTTGATACAAATGAACGAAGAAGTCAGGCGTGTTCTTCTTCTAAATTATTAAAAAGTGAAGAAGAGAATCAAGCTATTAACAAAAAAAGACACCGAACAAATATTGATCGATATGGTGAAGAGTATCGAAAATTAGTTGCTGAAAAAACCAAAAAAACTAATATTGAAAGATATGAAGTTGAGACAAAATTAGTTTTAACTGAGTTTCAAGAATATATGAGACAAAAAATGGAGGAAAAACACGGTAAAAAACACGCATTACAGATTCAAAAATTTAAAGAAAAACAAACTGAAACATGTTTAAGAAATTATGGAGTAGAGAATCCGTCTAAAAGTGTAGAAATTAAAGTTAAAAAGAATTTAACTTTTCTTAAAAAATATAACATGCACCCGCTCTCTAAAGGATCTCCTATTAGAGAGAGGGGGTTAGCTACAGTTAAAGCATTATACGGAGTAGATAATCCATTCCAATCTGAAGAAATCAAAGATAGAATTAAAAAACGTAATCTTAAAATGTTTGGAAGAGAGTCTTATCAACAATTACATATTTCTACCGAAAGTTTAGAAAAATTAAATTCTGCAGAATGGCTAAGGACAGAACATCATGAAAATCAAAAGTCATTGTTAGAGATATCTAGAGAATTAAAAGTTTCAAATACTTGTGTAGGAAGTTATTTAAATAGAAATGGAATCGAAATCAGAAAATTTTCTACTTCGTTAGGAGAAAGTGAGATCGGCTCTTTCCTAGAAAATAATTCAATAAATTGTATAAGAAATATCAGAACAATCATAGCTCCAAAAGAACTTGATATTTTTATACCGGAACATAATGTTGCAATCGAATATTGTGGGCTGTATTGGCATTCTGATTTATTTAGAGACAAAAACTATCATTTTGAAAAATGGAAAGCATGTAGAGAAAAGAACATTAGATTGTTTACAATTTTTGAAGATAACTGGCAAAGCAATAGATCTAAAATCGAAGATAAAATTTTATATGCTTGTAACTTATTGAAAGTAGAAAGAGTGTTTGCTAGAAAATGTTCAATTGTAGAGCTAGACTCTACACAGTCTAAAATATTTTTTGATTCAAATCATATTCAAGGAAACGGCAGAGGAACGGTTACATATGGTTTAGTTTATTTGGGCGAAATCGTTGCTGCTATGTCTTTTTTAAAATTCAAAAGTTCTGAGATTTATGAAATTAACAGATACGCAACAAATAAACACGTAATAGGGGGTTTTAGAAAAATTTTATCAGCTTTTTTTAAAAACCATGTCTGTAATTCTATTTTTACCTATGCTGATTTAGAATATTCTGTAGGAAAATTGTATGAGGCTAATCATTTTGTTTTAGATAAAATAGTAAAACCCACGTATACTTATGTAATAGACGGCGCGCGAAAACATAGAGCAATGTTCCGTCGCAAATACTTACCTAAATTTTTAGGGAATGGGTTTGTCGAAGAACAAACAGAATTTGAAAACATGAATAACAATAAAATTCTAAGAGTTTGGAATTGCGGACTTTTAAAATATACATTAACCAGAGAGGATTTTTATGGCCAAATTGGTGTCTAAAGAAATAGTTTCAACCGAACCAGTGTATGATATTACCACAACTAATAATCATAACTTTTTTGCTAACGGGATTCTTGTTCATAACTGTGGTTGATTTGTTGGCCTCAGTATAATCATTGGGTGAATTCGGGGAACCCGTTTTAGGCAATCCCGAGCCAAACAGAGAGAATAGGCAATAAAGTATCTCTGAAGGTGTAGAGACTAGAAGATGAGGAGCCTTTCCGATAACTCTTCCACGAGCGCTCAACATACTATAAAGTATGAAGATATAGTCCGATACTCCTTGGAAACGAGGAGAGATAGAGATAAAGAGCTCTATCATAACGATTTGGAGCAAACACTTTCTCCAGGAGGCACCTGTAATCTGGGTTCAATCAATCTAACTCAGTTTATTAACTCAACTAGAACTGGAGTAGATTTAGAAAAGATCAAACATCATGTTAGATTGTTAAATCGGTTTTTAGATAATGTTAATGATGTTAGCAAAGAGCCTTTACCAGAATACAATGATTCTAGAACTAATAAGCGCAGAGTAGGAATGGGTGTTGTTGGTTGGGCAAGTTTGCTGTATATGCTGAAGATTAGGTTCGGTAGTCCGGAAGCATCTGCACTCCGGAAAACTATTATGCAAACTATTTCCAGAGAGGCCTATTACTCTTCTATTGACTTAGCAGAAGAGAAAGGAATGTTTCCACTCTGCGATCCTATGAAACACAGTGAAAACGCATTTGTTAAAGGGTTAGACTTAGCCCCAGTATACGTGGAAAAAATGCGTCGAGTCGGTATTCGTAATAGCGCCTTGCTCTCTTGTCAGCCGGTCGGTAATGGATCTATCTTTGGAAACATTATTTCATCTGGTATTGAGCCTGTATTCGCTCCAGAATATATTAGAACTGTTACTCTGACGGCGACCCCAGAGGAAATCGCCGATCGTACGCCTAAGTGGCAGGAAGGCGAGTTTGTAGAAACAGACCTATTCAAACTAGTTAAAGAAGGAGCAGATGAGCTTTTACGCGCAGAATATAATGGGACTGTATATAAGATTGATAAGAATAGGGGGTTAACCAAAGAAGTTCTATGTAGGGATTATGGTGTTAGATGGTTAGCAGATCGAGGAGAGTGGGATCCTAATGCTCCTTGGGCAGTGACCGCTACTCAGTTGTCTGTAGAAGAACACTTAGAGGATTTAAAAGGATTTGCTCGTTATCTAGATGCTGCTGCAAGCAAAACCATCAACGTTCCAAATGATTATTCATATGATGACTTTAAGAACATTTATTTAAATGCTTATAAAAGTGGGTGCATTAAAGGAATAACTACATATAGGGTGGGAACAATGGCAAGTGTTCTTTCTGTTAAAGAAGAGAACGCGGGGTTTGATGAAGAGATTATTTTGGATGATGTGAAACTACCTAACCAAACTACAGCAACAATGAATATTATTCGTGCTGATGGCAAGAAGTGGTATGTGACTGTAGTTATTGACAATGGTCGTCCGGTTGCTTTCTTCGTCAACACTAACCATCACGAGAAAACTGCGGTAACTAATGACGCGGTTGACTGTTTGATTAAGCTTGCTAGAGAAAAGGGCGTTCCGGATAAATGGATTGAATCTACCTTAGCTAAGATAGAACGCGATAATAATGCAACCAAAGTTGCTCGGTGTATTAGTTTGAATTTGCGTCACGGGGTAATGATTAAGAATGTAGTTGGCGCGTTGTCAGATGTTCAAGATGCCTTTGTTGGTACATTCGTATTCCAGATTAGGAAGTATTTGATGAGTTGGATTAAGGAAGGTGAGAAGGTTCAGAATGGAGATTGTCCAGAGTGTGGTGCACACGGTAGTTTTATATTCACTGAAGGCTGTGTAAAGTGTACACAGTGTGGTTATTCTAAATGCGGCTAACCCTGTAAGTTTTGCGTGGTTTCTCAGAGTTGTAAATATTCTGGAAACCACTTAAACTATTTATGTTGAGAAAATGAAAATGGGTAAGAAACATGATTATTAATGAAACTCCATTTAGACGTTGGTTTATCAGAGTTGGTGACTCTTGGTTGAAACGTGTTGATGGGTGGCCGACTGTAGATAGGTCTGCCGTTCTGACGGATGATTTGAACAAAGCTAGAATTTATAAACGTAAGTGTGACGCAGTAAATAGTCTGAATATATGGAGAGATCAGATTATAGAAGCGAGTGGTTCTGGATATGAGCCCAAAGTCATTATGATAGAATTTGAAGTAGTGACTATGGGCGTTTATATTTAAAAAATAAGAGGAATAGAATTGTGCGTATAGCATATGTTTCGGATATTCATCAAGAATTTCACCGACCTGATCAGTTGGAAGATCTTATCGATAAACTACCCCCAGCAGATGTGTTGGTTATTGCTGGCGACTTATCTGAAGCAGATAACTATGCAGAGGATAAGATGATTGAGTTCTTCGACGCTATTAGCACTAAGTACTCTAGAACCATACTGGTGTTAGGAAACCACGAGTTCTATCGAGCAGAATATAACAGTGTTAAAAAAAGGATCCCTGCCTATATAGAATCTAAATGGGACAATATCTCTGTATTGGAAAAAGAGTTTATTGAGATCGACGGCGTTGTGTTCTTGGGCACCACGCTGTGGACAAGTATACGAGATATGGATCCTCTGACTATGACTATCGCAAAGAGGACTATGAATGATTATTTAATGGTAAAGTTTAATACAAGGAAGTTTGACCCACTGGATTCTGTCGCAGAATTCTACGAGTCTAAAAAGTGGCTGGAATATGAGTTGCCACAGTGGAAAGATAAAAAGGTGGTTATAGTAACTCACCACGCACCATCTGACCGTAGTATTGCTCCCGAGTACTGGGAATCGTATAGTGAGCTAAACTATTGTTATTTTTCTCCTTTAGAGACGTTGATTATGGATAATCCACACATTCATGCTTGGATTCATGGACATGTTCATTCTGTTTTAGAATACCGCATAGATGATACTTGGGTATTATGCAACTCGGTGGGATATGATTACGATGCTAACAGAGATTTTTCTGGAGCTTATTTCGAGATTTAAAAGATGAAAATCAGCGCAGTTCTTAAAGAAGTTAGAACCCCGAAGTACAGACAGCGGATTGTTCCGGCCAAGAAAGGCACAGGGTCTGTATACAATAGAGCAAAACTAAAAGCTAAAACTTGGAGCAACTAAAATGACTATGCTTAATTCTGGTTACTTTCACCGCAAGATGATGGGAGCTAAGAACTACTTTGATTTCTGGATCCATTGGTTAAACTGGCTTCAGTTTTTACAAGATCGCCGTTCATATGTGCTAGGTTTGATGTATGAGGCGATGATCCGAAATTCTCCAGAGCTTAGAGTCCATGCTATTCAGCTCTGGATTGATACGTTGGAGATGTAAACTGCTATGATTTGTTCATTCTCTGGGAAGTATTTTTTCTTGAGTAACTTTGCTGAGCTGCCTGGTGGTAAGACAGTAGAGCATTACTTCCAAGCGTCTAAGACTCATAAGTACACTCAATCTACTTGGATCTTAGAGGCAGAAACTCCCTCAAAAGCCAAATATCGAGGGAGACTTGTAGAGCTAAGACCAGATTGGGAACAGGTTAAAATCGGTATCATGAAGGACTTGTTACGGAAGAAGTTTCAATTCGAAGAATTCCGAGAGCAACTACTCGCAACAGGAGATGAACAGTTAGTAGAAGGGAACTCCTGGGGAGATACTTTTTGGGGAGTATGTCGTGGGAAGGGGTGTAACTGGTTGGGAAAGCTACTAATGGAAGTTCGGGAGGAGATTAGAAAGGAGACCGGTGAACTCCCGGACCCTGGATAAGTTCTATACTAATAAGAACATAGCAGAAAAACTCGTTAATGATCTTAATAAGATATTTCCCATTAACGAGTTTTCTGCTATCATTGAACCTTCTGCTGGCGGCGGCGCATTCCTATCATTTCTCCCTCCTCAGACTATTGCAATGGACTTAGTTCCTGAGCATCCCCAGGTTATCCAGCAAGATTTCTTCACCTTCACATCTCCTATTACAACTGGTGTATTGTGTATAGGAAATCCTCCATTTGGTAAAGCATGTAACTTAGCTATTAAGTTTTTCAATCATGCAGCACAATTCTCTGATGTAATCGCCTTCATTTTACCAAAGACATTCTTAAAAGAAAGTATCCAAAGAAGATTACATCCACAGTTTCAACTAGTGTATCAAGATATTTTGCCTAAGAACTCATTCAATATAGACTCTGTATTGTATGATGTACCCACATGCTCTCAAATCTGGAAACTTACTTCAGAATTGAGAACGTATAACACAGATTTAAAAGCTATAGATAGTTTCTTAGAGTTTGTAAAGCATCCTGAATCTGCTGATATAGCAATGAGACGTGTTGGATCTAGATCAGGAGAAATATACACCGAAGATCTAGACCGATTGAATAGGAATACTCATTATTTTATCAAGTTAAAAAGTCCAACAGCTTTAGATATTCTAAATAGATTAGACTTCAGTGAGATAAAGAATAAAACAGTTGCTGCATGTTCTATTTCTAAACTAGAAGTTATAACTCTATTTAAAAGGTTTTGTACACAAAATAAAACCTCTTAAAAAACAACAAGCGTACGCTTTTTATCTATATATATAGACATTAGGCGTACGCTGCTTGTTTTTAAAGGGATAAATGTTTAGTGTACGATATCTTAAAATCATCGGGTTGTAACCTACGTCCACACCACTTACACTGTACGAACTTAGAAGTAAAGTGTTCCAACATCCAGAAGAGGATTATACCATGGCGACTTCAACTGTAGAAATGTATGTAGAAGAATACGAAGTTCTTAAAAAGATGCGTGCTTCATTAGATAAGATTATCGATGTGTATGATAATGATCAACCATTAGGCGATGTAGTCACTGAAGAAGTTCTGAAATACTTGGATTCTCCAGAAGATGTAGTTTCTATTTCTATCGAAGAATATCGTGCTTTACAACGAGCAGATATGTTCTTTGAAAATATGGTAGAAATCTACAATAATGAAACTAAGAATCCAGAAAAACTAAGCGAAGAAGCAGTTTCGATGTTAAAATATATTAATGAGGATTGAAAATGTTGACCATCGCTATAGCATTGCTTCTGGTGTATGCTTTCATCGGAAATATCCCATTGTACGAGTGTTTGATTATGTGTTTGGATCCCCCAGAAACCCCTAGGTTGTAAAGTGTCTGACTAGGTACTATACTGTACGTAAGAAAAGTCGGAAACAGCCACGGAACTGGGCGGGATTTTAGGAACCACAAAAACTCCTAGGTTGTAAGTCTCTCAGTTTTCGACTATACTGTAAGTATCAAAAGTGAGGAGAGAAACATGAAAAAGCACTCCAAGACCCGCACTTTCTACCAGCCTTACTCTACGGATGGGATGATGAGCCGAGCTTCTGGTGGTTGGACAGTGACTGCGGTTGCGGCGCGTCTCCCTAGGAGGTCTTACGCTACGCTCACTTGGGTTCGCACAGTTTACGTGCGATAGTGAAAAGTAGCAAGGACGCCATCTATCCAACCATCTTAGATAGGTGTATAATGAAGACTCTTGCAGAAAAGATCGCAGCGGCTTCCATTAAAACCCAAGAGATTCTGGCGAATGCGGAAAAGATCTTCCGCATTCCAGGCTTGGTTGAAAAAACCGACCTTCTTTTTAATCTAAAAGGTGGTTGTGCAGGACAAGCTCGAGCTTCGGGTGCTAGACTCGGATCTATTAAGCCCCATACGAAGCTTCAGATCCGGTTAAATCCGGGTCTAATGGAAACTGAAGAAGGGTGGGATCATATCTTCAATGACACCATTCCTCACGAAATCGCACATCTAGTGTGTTTCGTTAATCCAGGGTTTGGAAAGGATCACGATGCTGGGTGGAAAGAGGTATGCAAGAAACTTGGTGGCACTGGAAATCGCTGCCATCCCCTCAAAACCTTTTATGGGAAGGGCGGTACTTGGGAGTATATTAGTGAGTCGGGTAAAGCGGTTCACTTATCCGATAAGAGACACGCTCAAGTGCAGAGTGGCACTGTTCTAACCTACACCAAAGCAGGTCGAGTAACTAAGGAATGTAAGCATACTTTAGTGGCTCGGTCCGGTCGGCCTATTAACGTTGATAAGCCAGTAGAGCCTAAAAAGAGTTTCGTAAAGACTATTAATGTTGATAAGCCTGTAGAGCCTAAGCCAGTAGAGCCTAAAAAGCAAGTCGAAGTAAAGGGCGGTAAGGTTACTAATGCGAGTCGTATTAGAGCAGAAATCGCAAAAGTTAAGAGTACGTTAAGCGCAACTCCTAGCGTAAACGACATTGCATTTGCTAAAGTCCACGTCATTAATATTGCTGTTAATGACTTTGGGATGACGAAAGCACTTGCAACCGTATACGTTAAGAATAACTGGTAGGTGTGAAGGGAGAGTTAGGGCGGTGGGTGGAGAACATACTCTCCAATGGGACGACAAGGATGTCTTTATTCAATCAACTAGGTAGAGCAAAAATGAGCAAACAGTACCGAATCGTAGTAGAAGATGTCGCCGTTCATCTGGTTATTACTGAGAACGGTCCTACTTGGGCGGATAAGACTGTAGCGCCTTATTTCTTCAACGATGAAGAGCTTGAGGCGTTGTCGGAACATATGACTATTAATCCTATTTGGATTAAGGAGATTGAAAATGTTTGAACAAGAAGCTCTCACCGTGTTTTCTGCTGCAGAAGAGTACATGTTTAACTCGTTAGATCTGGGACATCTTTTGAATCAACGGAGAACTGCATTGTCTATCTACAGAAATGCAGTAGAAGAACTGTTCATCTCAGGTGTTCGTGGCCCAGCTGTAGATGCAATGCGTGCTGCTGCAAAAGCGATTAGAGATAGCACCCACTACCGACTAACTACGAAGTTTGACAAGCTTATTATGAGCTTTTTTCAAACTGAATTTAGTGATGGATGGCAAGTGGCATGTGGCGGAATGGAACCTGTCATGTTGTGTGAAGGAAAGCACTACCAGTATTGCTGGAATAAAGAAAGTAAAGAACATGCCTACTATTGTTTTGAAGACGATCGGTTTTTTGCAGATAACTGTGAAACTCTTCCTAAAATGCTGAGTGGTAAGTGAAAAAATGGACATCGTCAGAAAGACCATTATGGTAGAAATGATCTATGATGATAGCGGAGAGACTTATTTTGTCCTCCCATCCGGTTTTCAAAATATGGTTATCATAGTTAATGAAAATCCTGTAGATCTCACCGCTAGACATCTTCTGAAAGACCAGGTAGACGAGAAGTTTGATATCTAAAAATTCAACACGGCGGCAGGGTGAGTACCCCACATAATCCGCCGTGTTGAACACTCACTGCATACCGTTTACACTGTACTTACAGTAAAAGATTCGGAGATTAGCAAAATGAGTATCCAAACTGTTGTTAGTGGTGGAATGGTCAGTTCTCAGCCCGGAGCAAGTGTAAGCTTTACTCTGCCGTGTGAGTCTACTGGAGGTAAGGTTAAACTAAATGTATACCGGAACTATCCAAATCTTAAGAACGAATTTGGAGGTAAGGGGCGTTTAAAAGCATTAGATGCGAATGGTCGCATCTTCAACACTTACGAAGAAGCTCAAGCGTATGCCCTAAGCAGAGGATACACGCAGAAGTATTTTACCTCTGCTGCTCTGCGGGCTAGGCGAGTATTTGAGGGTTTTAACCCTGTAACTAAGACCTACAAAAATGCTCCGAAGTTTGGACTCTATACTAAGTAGAGATACTAAAATGAAATATAGATTAACAATAATAACTCCTATTAAAGAGTTTGAAAGTTTAGAACTACCCGGTGAAAAACGCGATGAAATATTTCAGTTAATAGTCTCTGCATTTAATAACGAGTTAGCAATATTTCACCTAGAAACTTCGGATGGTATTATCTTTCTAGGTGAAACTATGATAAAGCAGTCTATCTTTAAACTCGTGTCTATTGAGTAGGAGAATTGACGTGGCTAAAGTGGCGACCCGCAAAGAAAAAACTGAGCGCATCAAGAATACTCTGTTGGGAGTGAACAACGAACCCTCCTTTAGTCCATTAAACTCTTCTAAAGCAGAACTAGCAAAGGGTTTGAATTTTTACTCACTGCGAGATTATGAGCCGAAGGATTCTAAGGCGTTTGCTCTAGAATGGGCAAAAGTAGAACGACCCGATTTATTTCCTATTCTTAAATCTGCGAGTGAACACGCATTTGAGAATCGCGGATTTGTGTGCAGAATGATTGCTCGCGGGTTTGTTCTCGACGATAAGGAAGAGATTAAGCACATTTCATTCTTTGAAGAACTGTGTGAACGAGAAAAGAAACGCGAGAAAGAACCTAAGGCACCTACCACAAAAGCTGTATCTAAAAAAACCTTAGAAGGAGTTGCTAACCCAACTATTGATTCACTTGAATATGGTGTAGATGCTGTTTTATCGGGAAAAGTTCCCGAGAATCTAGAACTTGATGCACCTAAAGCGAATTTAAAAGAAGCCTCCGACCGAGTGCAATCAATTCTTGCAGACCTAGAATTTGATTCTATGCAAGAAGAAAAACAGTATCTACCTTCTAAAGCGGATGCCCTAAAAGCGTACTTAACTCGAGCATTTAAAGAAATAGAACAGCGATTGGTAGAACCGGTTAAGCGAGTAGTTAAAGCAATCTCACCAGCTGTTGCTAAATCTAAAGCGCAAGAAACTGACAAGAAGTTGGTATCTAAGTTAGTAGTTAGCGGAGCACCTATTAAAGGTGTCTCGCTGAGTGCTCTTGTAGGTAAGAAGACTGTAATATTGTATAACATTAAAAGTCGAGCACTTATGGTGTTTAACGCACAAGATGATAGTGGATTGAGTATTAAAGGGATGAGTATATTAGGATGTGAAGAAGCAAAAGTTAAGCAGGTATCTAGTCCGGCAGATTTCTTCAAAGCTACTAAACCTACGTTCTCAGAGTATATGAAAGCGTTTTTAACAATCAAATCATCCTCAGTCTCTAAGCGGATTCGCTTAAACGAGGATATGATTGTCCTCGGGGTAAGTCGGTAAGAAAGGCGTTGGGGGAGATAGAAAAGTGTCTCCCCCCACAAATCAACGACTTAGATTCTTACACTTAACGTAGTTTTTACTTTAAAAACAAAGATTTAACCAAAATTCTCTTAAAACTGTTATCTCCCCTGTAACTTAGGCGCCGACGTTCAAATCCACAAAAACTCCTAGGTTGTAAACCCCTCGCCGAGGTACTATACTGTACGTAAGAAAAGTCGGAAACAGCCACGGAACTGGGCGGGTTAGGGAGAACCACAAAAACTCCTGGGTTGTAAAAATCGGATTTTCGACTATACTGTAAGTATCAAAAGTGAGGAGATTCAAAATGTACGTTAAAGAGCAAAACAACATCAAGTTTGTGATTTTCCCCTCTGAGAATGTGCGCTCGCTCTATTTTAGAGCGATGAAAAACAGAAAAGTGAAGTGGAATCGTGCGACGGCCTACAAGGATGTTAATGGCTATGGCGCGGTATTCTACGTCGATCGCACCCTCCCCGGGGGAGCAGCGTACATCAAATACTAAAGCTATAGGAGATCTCAAATGAGATGCGATAAGTGCGAACATTGGGAGAGAAAATCGTCCATAGACGGGAAGTGCGCTGTCTTCTTCGGCTCTAAAGTAGAGATCCAAGTTTCTGCGGGCTGGGATGGCGGGTTTGTTTCTGCGGTCCTTACAGAACCGGATTTCTTTTGTGCAGCTTTTTCACCTAAATCTGAGGTTGATCATGACTAAGCAAGAACTTATCAATGCTATTGAAAACTTTGCTGATGATATTGACGTCATCATCGAAACTCCCAATGGCGACCGCTTTACAGTGGATTTCGTGACTAAGTCCACTAAGTATCACTACAATTCTATGGGAGCAATGATGCCCAAAGAAACTACCCCGATCATCATGCATGTAGTTGAGGAGGAAGAATAGCATGAACGTCAAAATGACGGATAAGATTCGAGCAGCGGATAAAACGTTGGGTCGT
>CAZDRR010000015.1:0-15317 GCA_964507955.1 uncultured Candidatus Saccharibacteria bacterium
AGGCATCAAGGGACATGCTGACCTGGCGTCATCCTCGCCTTCCTCCCCCGCCTCAGGTTTCAAACTATAGTTTAAAAACTAAGGCGGGGGCAGTCTCGTGTGACACGTATAACACACGACGAGGGTTGCGTTCGTTACCCCACTTAAGGGAACAATTCAAACCACGAACTGACGACGGCCATGCATCACCTGTCTATGTGTCCGAAGAGGGACTATGTTTCCATAGTCTTTCACATAGATTTCTAGCCTTGGTAAGGTTCTTCGTTTATCGACGAATTAAGCCACATGATCCACCGCTTGTGCAAGTCCCCGTCTATTCCTTTGAGTTTTAACCTTGCGGTCGTACTACCCAGGCGCTTGACTTAACGCGTTAGCTTCGCCTCTTGGAGGGTCGATACTCCAAAAAGCAAGTCAAGATCGTTTAGGGCACGGACTACTGGGGTATCTAATCCCATTCGCTACCCGTGCTTTCGTCCCTGAGCGTCAGGAATGTACCAGTATGCTGCCTTCGCTTTTGGTGTTCCCCATGATATCAACGGATTTCACCCCTACACCATGAGTTCCACATACCTCTTACATCCTCTAGTTCTACCGTTTCCTATGCGTCTTCCCAGTTAAGCCGGGAGATTTCACACAAGACTAATAAAACCGCCTGCGGACCCTTTACGCCCAATAATTCCGGATAACGCTTGGGGCACTCGTATTACCGCTGCTGCTGGCACGAGTTTAGCAACCCCTTATTCCTCAAGTAACGTCAATAAACTTCCTCCTTGAGAAAAGATCTTTACATCCCGAAAGACTTCATCAATCACGCGACATCGCTCCGTCAGACTTGCGTCCATTGCGGAAGATTCTCGACTGCGGCCACCCGTAGGTGTATGGTCCGTGTCTCAGTACCATCGGTGGGGGTCAGCCTCTCAGCTCCCCTAGGCGTCATTGGCTTGGTAGGCCATTACCCTACCAACTACCTGATACCGTGCAGGCCTCTCCTAAAGCGTTAAAACTTTACCCCGAAGGGACTATCAAGTATTAGTCCGTCTTTCGACGGATTATTCCTGACTTTAGGGCAAGTACCCACATGTTACTACCTCGTCTGCCACTCGGCTCTAGGCCTCGTTCGACTTGCATGCCTTATCCATGTCGCCAGCATTCATCCTGAGCTAGGATCAAACTCTTAAAATAAATCGGTGATTTTACAATCACGATTTTGAAATAAACGGAACAAGAAAAAGGAAATTAACATTTCATTTTCTTACACAAACTATGTATTTGTGAGGTGCGTTCTCTCTACTTAGAGAGTGATTGCTATTATAGTTTTTTTGAAGAAGAAGTCAAGCATTTTCTGTTTATATAAATATGACCCCTAAATAACTTGAAAAATATTGTTTTTGTTGTATAAAATATATAGTATTTTGAACAAACAAAGAGGTGGGCCCTTCGGGCCCACCTCTTTGTTTTTATCTATTTTGAATATATTTTAAGCCTTTTTTTGTTTTGGCTTGAAATATGTAAGAAGCGGAGCAGCAACGAATATTGAAGAATATGTTCCTGAGGCAATACCCACAAGAAGAGCTAGTGCAAAATAGTGCACAGTTCCTGTTGCAAAGAAAAGAATAATTGATGTTGATAGCAAAGTCGTAAGAGAGGTATTAAGAGATCTTACAAATGTTTCAGACAAACTCTTACCTACAATTTGATCAAATTTTTCTTCTTTATCTGAATCAGATGCATGTGACAAATTTTCTCTTATTCTATCAAACACAACAATAGTATCATTAATAGAATAACCCAATATAACAAGAAGAGCGGTAATGAAGAGAGAATCAACTTCAACTCCTGAATAGTGACCTAAGAAAGCAAATAACCCGACAGTAATAGCGATATCATGAACAAGTGCAATCATTGTGATAACACCATATTTCCAAGAAGAAACAGGTTTTGAGACATGTCTAAACGCATATGCAATAAAGAGTCCGATTGTTATAACAACAAGAATTAAAGCAACAACAGCCTTACTTTTTAATTCATTCCCGAGAGTTGGTCCAATAATATCAAACTTATGAACCTTGATTGTATCTAATTTATCCCCTGAAATCGCTTTTAACACATGTAGATTATGAGTAGTATCACTACCAGCTGTTTTTGTTCGTAAACTATATCCATTATCTGTGGTTCGTAAAACAAAATTCTCTCCAAGATTTTTCTCTAATCTATCATTTAATCCTTTTTCATCTATTTGCTCAGAAGTTGTGAAGTCTATAATTGATCCACCCGTAAACTCAATACTCAATTGTAGTTTATAAACAAAGAGTGCAATCAAGGAAATAAGTACTAGTAGTCCTGAAATTCCTAGAAATATTTTTTTATATTTAAGTATAATCATATTAATTCTTGTTAGTAGTTATATTCTTAGAATCTGTAGTGAAACTTAATCCTTTTGAATAAAGGAATTTTCCAAATTTACCCAGCCTCTCACTTGATATTGCAAGTAAGAATGTTTTTGAAACAAACATCGCATTAATCATAGAGAGAATAATTCCCATACCAAGAATTAAAGCAAAACCTTTAATCATAGGTACTCCTGAAAACCAATAAAGAATAACGGAAGCAATGATTCCAGTGATATTACCATCTCTAATTGATGTCCATGCACGATCAAAACCATGCTTTATAGCATCCCTCAATTCGTGCCCTCTCTGAAGCTCTTCTCTTATTCTTTCAAAAATAAGAACATTTGCATCAACTGCAATACCTAGAGAAAGAATAAACCCTGCAATTCCAGCACCAGTTAAAACTACTGGGATTGCTTTAAATAGAGACAGGTTAACTAATACATACAATATTAATGAAACTGCTGCGACCAACCCAGGCAGACGATAAAACAAAACCATAAAGAGTGATATCGCAATAATTGAGATAATGAGCGCTTGAGTCATTAAATTTAATGTATGCTGACCAAGAGTTGAACCAATAAGCTGTGTATTTATCAATTCTATCGGCAATGGTAGGGCTCCAAAGTTAAGATTATTTACTAAATCTCGTGCTTCTTGTGCCGTAAAATCACCATTAATTTGAGCCTGTCCTCCTGATATCTTTTGTTGAATAACAGGACTTGATATTATCTCTCCATCCAAAAAGATAGCGAGTTCATTACCAATATTATCACCTGTAACTTGTTCAAAAATTCTATCTCCCTCAGCATTGAACTTAAGAGATACAATCGGTTTTTTTGTTGTAGGATCAAAAACGAGATTTGCTCTTTCTAAATTTCCACCAGTAAGGACAGGTGCTTGATATCTAGATGCAATAACTTTTTTGAGTTGCTCTGGTGAAGAACTTGCAGCAAGTACTTGCTTTTTAAATTGTTCCTCATTCAAACCTGTCTTAGGCAATTTAAACTCAAGTAAGGGTGTCTGCCCTATTGATTTAATAGCCTCATCAATATTCTCAACACCAGGCAATTCAACAATTAATCTATATTTATTCTTTTCATCACCAAGACTACTTCCTGTTTCTGTTTGTACAATTGGTTCTGAAACACCAAACACATTGATTCTCTTCTCTATTGTTTGTTTTAAAACATTCATAGATTTTGAAATATCTTGTGGATTAACACTAGTAGTGTCTGCTCGATACACAAGATGAGTTCCCCCATTTAAGTCCAAACCGTATTTAAATTTAAAATCAGACTGCTCAGAAAACTCTGTAGAATATACAAAATACCCCAATGCAATTCCGACAAGCAGGATAATACCTGCAAAAATCCTATATTTTGTCATAAGAGGGATTATACACCTTTTTTTAAAAAACTCACTTCTTTATTTTTTTACACTAAATTATTGTTTTTTGCATCAATTAATAGATTACCGTATTATGTAGGATATAAATCACCGAGTTTCATGGTCAAGAAATTTTTTAAATATTCAATAGTAGGATTACTCGGAACATGTATAGACTTTTCAACTCTCGTATTACAAGTTGAATTACTTAAGATAAATATCTATATAGCATTAACTGTTAGTTTTGTGTTAGCAGCTTCTTCTAACCATTTTTTTAATAGAAAATTCACTTTCAAAAGTGAAAATCCTCATATCAAGAATGAATACTTTAAATTTATATCAGTGTCAATTATTGGTATTTTTATAAATATATTAATCATATATTCTCTTTCTCACCTATTTAATGTGCATTATCTTGTTTCAAAAATAATTGCAACGCTACTTGTACTATTTTGGAATTTTTTAATGAATTATCATTGGACTTTTAATGAAAACAGATCATAAACAAAACTCATTTAAATATGTTTTTTCAATTATTATTCCAGCTTTTAACGAAGAGTTTCGTATTGAAAAATCAGTTGAAAAAATTTTTTCGACATTAAAAGGTGCATCATATGAATTAATATTAATTGATGACGGTTCATCAGATAACACTTGGAAAATACTCACTCAAATTAAAAACAGTTATTCTGATATCAAAATAATTAAACTTAAAGAAAATAGAGGTAAAGGTTTTGCCATAAAAACAGGTTTCCAGAATGCTGATGGGAAATACATACTAATGACAGATGCAGATTTATCAACCCCAATAGAAACATTATTTGAATTAGAGACAAATCTTAATAAATATGATGTTTTGATTGGCTCAAGAATTATTAATTCTGAAAAGACAGTATCTCATGGACCGATAAGTAGAAAAATTTTAAGAAAAATTTCTAGAATTATCCGTAAAATTTTATTTAATATAGATATAAACGACACACAATGTGGTTTTAAAATCTTTAGAAATCAAGTAGCTAAGGAAATAGCACACAAAATGACTATTGATAGGTATGGTGCTGATCTTGAAAAAATTATTATAGCAAAAAAACTTGGCTATAAGATAAAAGAAATACCTGTCTCTTGGATTTTTGATGGAGAACACTCAAAGATACATTTATTCAAAGATTCATATAAAACTTTGAAGGAATGGCTTAAAATAAAGCTTAATCTGTTATTTCATAAATACTAATTTTTCCTAATATAAAAATATCCTACAGTTAAAATAATTCCAATTATTGATATATAGTGTCCCCAATAGAAAGAATTTGGATAATCAAAATATAATAAATCAGAAGAGTTTGGTCTTAAGGTTATAAACATAAAATTAGGATTTATAAGTCTTATTGTCTGTCCTGAATATGCCTTCCATGTTGGAAAATAGCTTCTTTTGACTAAAACTGAGACTTGTTCATTTGTATTATTTTGCAAAAATATTTCAGAACCTTGCTCTTCAAATATAATCTTTGAATAATCAATAAATTGATTTGTCTGTATAAGATTTTTTTCAATCAAAGCAAAAAAGTAATCAGAATAGTACTCTTCATAATAAAACTCTTTAGGACTATCATATTTAATAATATTTTTATTATTAAACTCTTTTGTATCTGATATATCAGGTAACAAAAATACATTATCTTTATTTTCTTCTATAATTCCACGAATAAAATCCTTATGTTTTTTTAGATATTCTTCTTCTATAAAAACAAAGCTAAATGTATCTGTGTCTATTCTTTTTTTTGAATCTGCAAGCACAATTGAATATTCATGCCGACTATCATATAAAAGTTGTTCAGAGAAATTTATGAAGTCAAAACTTTTTTCTTTGTATTCTTTTGTTTCAAAATCAGAATATACAAGAATTGGCTTATATTTTAATATTGAAAAATCAGGACTTTCTTGTTTTTCATATTTAACCTTACTCAATACCCACCCTTGAATCTCCCATATTTTTTCAAAAGGATTTTCTAACGGAAAATATAAATAGTATGTATCTTTTTTATTTAACAAATATTCAACACCAATACTCTTAAGATCTTTTAATTTTAATTCATAGTCCTTATTTAGAAATTCTTTATTAGCGCTCAACCTACTTCTAATCCCCCAATGTTCTGGGTATTCAGAAAATTGATTACGTATCGCAGTAAAAAATAAAGAAGAGATTGAAGACTCTCTTAAAATCGCATATGTAGTACGAGCACCCGATAAACCTAAATATGAATTAAATAAAGAATCAAGTGGGTACCCCTTTGTTTGAGCCTCAACAAGAACATGCTCTCCTTCAAGACTGGGAAATTTTTCAAGTATCTGTTTAAAATTAACGGTTTCTGGATACATACCTTTTATTCCAGTATTATTCGCAGGAAAAAATTTTATAGATAACAAGAATATAACAACAATACTTATTATAATAATTCTGAATTTTTTTGAGATATTTCTAATAACATAAATGAATATTATTGGAAAGAGAAAAAAAACTACTGATAATTGTCTATCTGAATGTATCGGCAGTCCTGTTTTTTCAACATTAAGAACCAAAAGAATGAAAGCAAAAATAGAAAAAATGCAAATATTATTAATGAAATTCTTTTGATTAGATGAAAACTTTCTGAGAATAAATATCGAAAGAAGTACTATATACCCATAATGAATAATAAATGTTATAGGATTACCCCATGGGTAATTAAGAGATCTTGCAGATGAAAAATCATACAAATTTATCATAGGAAGATACCAAAAAGAAACTATACATAAACTTAAGAAGCCTATAATAAAATATTCTTTTGTTATACACAAAAGATGTTTGAAACCAAGTTTTTTAGAAACAACCATATCCTCCATATAGAAAAATACAAAAAATAGAAAACAAGAAACTGCCATATGAACATTTGATAATAATGTCAAAGAGAGAAAGAATATTGAAAGCAGCGAATATATTCTTTTTTCTTTCCTTTTATAAGTAAAAATAATCCAAAATGAAAAAGGGATGAATGAAAAAGCATGGGTTATAATTCCAGTATTAAAAACACTTTGAACACCAAACCCCGCACCAGTTATACGAATATCTAAAGATGACAAAAGAAAGGAGAAAAAGATAACCCACCTGTAATTCTTTATTTCAGAATCAATTAAAGAATAATATATATATCCTAATAAAATAGGGCTTATAAAATAAGTAATACTTACAATAATTTTGAATAAAAGTATTGGATTATTTTCTAAAATAACATGCTGTATAAGTGCATAGAAATAATAAAATAACGGAGGATAGAATTGAGGAAATGGCATTCCTGAAAACCATGCAGGGATCCATCCAAAAAAAGAAGGAAATATATTTTGACTATAATAATATGCAAATGAAAAATGAGTCATTGCATCCCAACCACCAACATAAGGAGATAAAAAATATACAGATAAAATATGCCAATTCAAAAATATAAAAACAAAAATCAATACTAATATATAAAGAAAATCTTTAAATGTTTTAAACATGATTGAATATTAATATATTTAAGGTATCATAAACATTCGTCAAATCAAAAAATATTTTGTAGACTCTCTTTTATTTTTGTAATTTATTTGACATAATATAAACATGAGTGTTGAATTCCAAGAAGACAATTTTAATCCAGGAGGATATAATACAGATATTATTAAAACTAATAAATTTGGTATGTACTTAATAAAAAAGAAAATAGCCAAAGATGCGAAGCAAGCAAATCTGATAATGTTGACTGCTGCGATTATATTCTTTGCCCTATCCGGTTTGATATTCAAGAGTTTGGTAGCCCAAGAATTACCAGAAATAATTCCTTATGATCAGCTTACCGATACGCAAAAAGCAAAGATCCCCGGTCCTGCAAAGGAATTAATAGAAGCAGTTAAAAATAAAATATAACATGAAAAGAACACAAAAAGGATTTACACTTATAGAACTTCTCGTAGTTATATCAATTATCGGATTACTCAGTTCTGTAGTGCTTGCAAGTCTAAGTACAGCAAGAATAAAGGCGGCAAATGCAGCGACAACATCTCAAATAAGAGAATATCAAAAAGCATTAGCCCTCTTCTATGCAGATAATGGTAGGTATCCAATTACAGGTACGCCAGGATCTGTTGTATGTCTTGGTCCAAATGGTACAACTTGTGTAGTTGCAAACGTAACAGTAACAAACACAATTGCAAGTATGGGAGAACTTGCAACTCTTGAAAAATTAAATCCAAATCTTGCAAAGAAAGAGAATCATATTCTACCTATTGCCTATGCTGCAAACCTAAGTACATATATACCAATAACAGCAGTTAAGACACCTCAAGTCATTATTTCAGGCCAAGCATTTAGTGGAGGATATTATATGTGTGCTTCAGGTGATTCACAATGTAAAGATTCAAATGTGTATTGGCCTAATCAGAGTACAACAGTATCAGGTAGTACAAATGGTACAATATATAAACAAAAAGCAGATGGAAGTGACTCTATTATCGCCGGATCTTCTTACTAATTCTGTATCCTAAGTAAACAAAACAAATCAAGATAAACACTGAAAATAGGGCTATATAATGCCCTATTTTCACTATGTAAGGTGTACTAAAGTAAATAGAGTCTACTGATTTTGGATTTATTTTCACATATACAAATGACGGACTCGCTAATAATACTGGTTCTTTTGTTATTCTTTGCCATGCTGGAAAATATGAATACTTAACGAGTATATATAAAGGGTCCTGAGTTTTGTTCGAAATTGTAAAAATATTATCTTCATGTTCAAATGAAATGTTTTTAGGTTGTCTTACAGGAATTAGATATCTTTCAAATTGTGTGAATAATATCTTGAAATAAGATTCTCTTACAGAATAATTTTGCATATCTACATAATATCTGACATTTTTTTGTTTGATTGAAGATGAAACATTATTAGATAAAAAGAATTTAGTATCAGGATTAACTATTATAGTGTTTTCTATTTCTTTATCTACACTTAATTTTTGATCAAAAATTACAAAGCTAAAATCAGATAGGTCTAATTTTGCAATTTCATCATACTTAACATGAACAAACTGTAATTTTGTATTTGATAATGCAAGAGCTTGCTCTGATAATGTAATAAAATCAAGTCTATTACCATTATATTTCTTTGCATCTATATCTGAAACAACAAGAATTGGCTTATATTTTAGAACTTTATACTCTGGTGTTTCAAGTATATCTTTATATTTTAATTTAAACACCTGCAGAGCTCCTTCTTGTGCAACAAAACTAAAATCATTACTTTCTTTGAATAAGGAAGTATCTTTATCAGATTTCACAGTTAGATATTCAATACCTATCATTTTTAAATCTATCACTTTTTGACGTATAGTTTTTGAGTTATATCTTTCGTTCAACGCAAGACTTGATCTAATCCCCCAATGTTCTTTTGAATCTGAAATTAAATTTCTAACAGGAACATTAAAAATTGCGGAAATTGAAGATTCTCTAAATATAGTTACTGCAATTTGAGAATTTAAAAATTGACCAACATAATCATTTAAAACCCTGCTCATAGGTGTATCAATGAAAGTAAAATATTCAATGATTTGTTTTGAACCTTCAGGGACATGTGTATGTATTGTCTGTATAGAATCGCTTAAAAAAGATTCAAATGTAGGATCTATTATCCCCCTATTACCTATAGTATATTGTGTGAAACTAAAATTAAATATTAAAAATAATACAAAAGCTACGAGAAATATCTTCCTTATTTTTAGGGAGATACCCATATCAAACAGAACATACACAATACACAATGGAATAAACTGAATCATTACAGCAACATATCTATCAATATGCATTGGAAAATTTAATCCATAGAAAAACCATGCTTTTTTTTCAAAGAAAAATACCAGAAGAGAGGTAGAGCTTATGATAAATAAAAACTTATTCTTATGTCTATATAGTGTATATAAAAACACCGAAAGGACGACGAGAATAAACCATTGATTTCTTTGGTATAGACTTAAATTAAATAAATCAGGTTTAATAGGTAGTGCTAATGAAAAATCAAAATAATATACCATCGGTAGCAACCAAAAACTGGCAATGCCTAATGCACACAAACCTGTAAATATATATGTATAAATTGTTTCTGTTTTTTTTGATTCATATATTTCATATATAAAACTAAAACAAAAAGCAAAAAAAGATAAAAATGCAAGATGAATACTTCCCAAAAAAATAATACTAAGAAGAATTATTCTCATAAACACATTAAAGTAATTAGAGGGTCTTGATAAAAAGAATAGAAATAGATAGAAAAATATAGAAGTAACAATTTGAGAAACCACTCCAACATTTGTAGCTGCAAAAAAACTATTCGTAATAGAATTCATGTAATCAGGAATAGATAAAAATATCGTTGTTGAAAATAGAACAATAATAGAAGAATTAATTTTTTTTGTAATCTGGTAATAAAAAAAGCAAAATAAAATCGGCTGAACAAAAACACATACCAATAGTATGGTTTTATATATCAATTCAGGATTATTTATAAAAATATTTAGAATAGAAAAAACATAAGAAAATAAAGGAGGGTAAAACTGAGGAAATGGCATTCCAAAAAAATAGTTAGGAATCCAACCCCAAACAGCAGGAAAAATACTCTGACTATAGAGTATGGCCATTGAAAAATGAGTTGATCCATCCCATCCTGGTATATATTTTGAAAAAATAAGAAAATTTATTATTGTTTTATTTAAAAAATAAAACAATAATACATTACACAATATTAAAAAAGTAACTTTTGTTTTTTTATACTCCAAGAAATTCATTTTTCATTATGTCTTTATGCACAGAGCTCGAATATCTTCTCATGGATTGAAGTATTCCAAGTGCAATAAACGTTACCAAAAGATGAGAACCTCCGTAACTCATAAATGGAATTGTAATTCCAGTAACAGGCATAATGCCAACATTCATACCAATATGCACAAGTAAGTGAGCAACAAACATGATTGTTATACCCACACCAAATAAGATTTCAAAATTAGTGGCTCCACTCATTGCTGTTTTAAGAATTCTCCATAATACAATCATATATAAACTAAATAAAATCAGCACACCAACAAAACCCCATTCTTCTGCATATGCTGCAAAAATAAAATCCGTTTGATATTCTGGCAAAAATTTAAGCCTTGATTGAGTCCCATATCCAAGCCCTTTACCAATAACTTGTCCTGAGCCAACTGTAATTGTTGATTGATATGCGTTATACCCTGCTCCCTGAATATCTTGTAAAGGATGTATAAAAGTCATAATTCTTTGTTTTTGATATTCATAAAAAACAAAATTCCAGAGAAGCCCCACAACAATCGTAACAATACTAAAAACCAAGAGGAGATGTTTTTTGGAAATACCAGAAACCAGCACCATTCCAAACCAAATAGAAAAAATAATAAGAGCAGAACCAAAATCTGGTTGTAAAGCAACAAGAACAAATACAATTCCTGCATATATTCCTGACACAATGATGTGTCTTAAATTTTTAATTTCAATATGTCGTCTTGAAAAATATTTTGCCAACACAAGTATAAGAGCAAGTTTTGCAAATTCAGATGGCTGAATAGAAAACGCTCCAAAACTAAACCAACCTTGTGCCCCCTTAACCGTCGCACCAAGTATAAAAAGTAAAAACAAAACAGAAAGAGATGCAACATACATTCCAAAAACAATACTTGTCTTTCTTAAAAATTTAAAATCAATTGTACTTAAAGCAAAAAAAACAGCAAAAGAAATTGTTATCCAAATAATTTGTCTATTAAAAAACACATTAGTTTCTGAAAAAGAACTCATAGTAAATAGTCCTGCAAGAATTATTGGAACTATTGCACCAATCAAGATCCAATCAATTGTCGGTATTATTTTTCTTATCTTTTCATTAAAATTCATACAGCGGAATCAACTCTATTCGGGAAACTTCATCAGAAAACGGTTGAGGCCAAGTAAACACAATATCTTTTGATTCTTCTGATGAGAGTTGATTTACATATGTACTTGATGTGCCTAGAACATTGTCAAAGACATCATATACAATAACAACAACATCGATATCTTTTATAGTATTCAAAGAGATATTTTGAATCTTAGCTTTAACTCTTGGACTCTTTTTTTCATTCTCCATAAATTCATCTTTAATAACGACCAAAGAATCTTTAGGTTCTGTTTGTTCATATACGAGATCTCCTACAATAGAGAAAGTTACTCTACTTGGAATCTGTTGAAATGTTTGAATATTATTTTCTATAACTGGTCTAGCAGACTTTGGTGCAATATCAAATGTTCCTGTTTTTTCTCCAATTAGTACATTATCTTCATTATAAAGTTTAAATACATATTGAGCTTTACGCACAAAAGCTGTAGGATTTGGATTTTCAACATATGCTAACAAGTTATACATACCATCAGAAACACGAAAAGCTCTTTCCCATAGAACAACTGGTTTTGTAACCTGGTTAGTACAAAGAAGTTCACATGACCCACCACAATCAACACCTGTTTCGCTGCCATTTTGTTTTTTATCAAAACAATTTGGTGGTTCATAAAATATAACAAAACTAACTATTGCAATTGGAATAATAACAATAATAAATAGTATAAATAACACTGTATTACGACGACTTGTACCCCATGACATATCTATATGATATCATAAATTATATAGACATGCCTTACATTTTTGACCCACTTTTTTTGATACATATTCTTTCATTTGCCCTTCCTTGCTGGATAACAAATATAAGCTTTCAATTTATAAGAGCCGTCAAAGACAGGGTCCCGACACATCATAAGATACGAAATTATAATATCGATAAGTTTGACTTTACTTTTTTTGATAAAAAGCCCTTTATTGGCGGCGGAATAAGAATAACATCAATTGTTCCAGTTATAATTTTGCCATTATTTTTTAATTTATATATATCAATATCATATTCATATTATTTACTTCTGACATCTTCAGTGTTTGTTGGTGATCTTTTAGGAAGTTTTATCAAACGAAGATTCAATTATAGAAAAGGAGAATTTATGCCTTTTATTGATCATGGTGACTATATTCTATTCACAGGAATAATTTTTATACATTTAAAATTTATTTCTCTGCAAGTATTTTTAGGAACATTATTTCTCACATACATATTACACCCCTTAATATGTTTTATTGGGTACAAAATGCACATTAAAAATCAAATATTATGATTTATCTTCGTTACATATTCAGTGGAGTATTTACGAAAATACACTCAACAATCTTTATGATCATTTGCGTTGAATTTATAAAAATTCAAATAAACCCAAGTTATGTACTAACATTCTTCTACTCTGTTTATTTCAATTTTAAATTAAATACTTATTTTACATTTAAGAATAAAGGTAATTTTTTTCTTTATACTATTTTAGTTCTTTCAATGCTTTGTTTAAATTTCTATTTATTTGAACTAATAAACACATATTTCCACTATGTATACTCAAGTATTCTTGTTTCAATACTTACATATCCTATTCATTTTTTCATAAACAAGAAATTTATTTTTGTTCATGATTTACGCTGTACACAATAGCAGGAAGTAGTTCAACTTCCCTCAAACCTTCCTGAACTTGATTTTCAAATCTTTGTGCATAACAACCATATATATTTAAATTTGTCTTATATATATTTTTACCAACAGGCTCAATAGATAATTTATACATATTATTTTTATTCACAGTCATGTTCTTTGGAGCTTTATCAGAACGAATCATGAAAGTATAACGGTCATACATATTAGGCATACACGTTTTCCACTCAATAGATACTGGCCGTTGATTATCAAATACTTCATATTTTTTAAGAAGATCTTTTACTTTTACATTTCCCTTTTCTTCATATAGATACATATTACCAACACTGTACAATAATTTTGATTGATCATTTTTTAGAAAAGAAGCGACATATGTTGGACTCTCTTGTGTTTCTAATTCAACATAAGAGATATTAGGTCGAGCATTCAAGATAATAAGTAAAACGATGATTCCAGACAAAATTGTCCTAATCCATTTAATTTTTAAAAAAAGTAAACTATATAAAGCACATATAAAAATATATGTCTCCAGCATTCTAAAAAAATAAAAACTAAACATTCCTATAAAAAATAAAGGTATGAGTGGAATAACAACATAAAATCCATTTCCTTTTTTAATAGATATATACGTTAGAAAAAATAAGAAAAGAGCAACAACCTCGTAGTTCAACAATCCGCCGTCAATTGAGTTTTTCATCAAAATAAAAAAGATAAAAGCATAAAACAATACTGTTTTTCTATCTTTATATTCATTATTATAAATAGATAATCCATAAGTAATTACAGCCATTACAAGAAGAATAAGTACCAACCATAACAAGTAGTGTGGAACATGATCTAGAGCAGCAACACCCATATCTATTCCTTCATTAAAGGATGTCGCAAACATTCCAAATGTTCCTTTAAGTTCATGTATATGTAGCAATTCTGAAGAAGTTATCTCATTCTCTGATAAATATAGTATTCTCTTCCCCGGACTTACTCCTAACTGATATATATTAAAAAGATGTATACTAATCCCAACTAACGAAATCAACAATAAAATACTAAAAGAAATATTTTTAAATATTCTATTATCATTTTTTCTTCTTTTTCTAAAATACGAAAGAATACCCACATAGATAAAGAAAACAAAAAACAATAGGACTTTTGCATAACTTCTACCAGAAGCAAAGAGATCAACAAAAGATTTTAGTATTATCTCAATCTTGATCATTACCAACCACTATAAGTCAATCCGAATAATTCAGCAGAAATAGGTAAATCTCCAGTTCGTGGTCGTTTCTCAAAATTTGCCGTTAACACATACATTCTCTTATCATTACAAAATGATGAGGTACTATAATATGTACAAGCTTCATCTGCATGATAGTCTATCCTTCGATAAAAGTATCTATATAAATAGCCCGATGAAGTATCGTGCATGTTCGGAGCTCTTTTCCCGTTTAATGGATCAATTGGCAAATTTTTAATATATGGTGAGAGAATTATCTCGAAATCAGCCCAGGTACCCCCAAAACTATCATCAGAAGTAAATGCGGATCTATTAGAAGGAATAGAGCCTGCCACAATAGGTGCCTCTTCATGATCTTGTAAATACAGTTGAATAGCGTTATTAATCTGTCTCAAATCTTCTATCCTCCTTGCATCACGTGCCCGTGCCCGTGCATCATTAAGAGCTGCCAACACAACACTACTTAACAAACTAATAATTGAGATTACCACAAGGAGTTCTATCAAGGTAAAACCTTTTTGACTTTTTAATTTCATAAATCTATTCTAACATAGGATTCTGAGACAATACAAAAAAAGAATTTAATATAGTTACTATCAAAAACAAAAAACCGCTTTAAGCGGTTTTTTGTTTTTGAGTCCTCTGTCTTGGCGGCGACCTACTCTTGCCCGTAA
>CAZDRR010000016.1:0-14572 GCA_964507955.1 uncultured Candidatus Saccharibacteria bacterium
CTGTATCTAAATTGAACTTGTATATTTGTTTTATTTTCAATTAATGTATGAAATACTGTGTTTACAATTTCAACTTCTTTTATAAAAGGAGCCTTTGAAGCTACAATAAGCTTGTTTTCTTTAATATTTTTATCAATTACAAACAGTGGTTCATCATCAGATTTTTTATATTCAGAAAAAATTGAGAATCCGTGTCGTTCACCAATTGTATACAACTCAACACCTTCATGAGTCCCAACTTCTGTCCCGTCTTGTATACACACTTTACCAGGTTTAGTTGTAATAAGTTTTTTAAGAAAAGTTTTCATATCAACAGGGCCTATAAAACATAATCCTTGTGAATCTTTTTTCTCTGATGTAAACAAACTATTCTTTTCTGCAATTTTTCGCACTTTTGATTTTTCAAGATGCCCTATTGGAAACAAAACATGTTTAAATTTTTCTGTATCAACATTCCAGATAAAATAACTTTGATCTTTATTTGAATCATGTCCTCTATAGAGTTGTGCATTTTTATTTTGTGCATAGTGTCCTGTCGCAACATAATCAAAACCATTTTTCATCGCAAAATCATATATAAAGCCAAATTTAATATGTGTATTACACATTACATCAGGATTAGGTGTTCGTCCTGATTGATATTCACTAATCATATAATCAGCGACGTGTTTCTTATATTCTTTTTCTAAATCTAGAAAATGAAACGGTATTTCAAGCTTAGCACATACACGCATAGCATCTTTCATCTCATCCCTCCATGTACATTCAACAAAATCAGGTTGCCATACTTTTGCAAATACGCCCTCAACTTCATAACCATCTTGCTTAAGAAGAATTGCAGCAACAGAAGAATCAACTCCACCTGAGATACCAACAAGGACTTTTTTATTCTTTTTTAAAATATTTTTCTTTGTTTGATTCATGTTCTTTTAAAGTTTGAGCATAATACATCTTTCCATCATCCCCTGTCAAAAAATATAGATTTTTTGTTTTTTTAGGAAACGCAGCTGCACGCAAAGCTTGTATTCCAGGATTAGAAATTGGAGTTGGTGTTAAGCCATAGCGCATGTAGGTATTGTATGCAGAATCTTGCTTTAAATCTTCTAACGATAATTCAAAAGTGTGTTTACCTCGTTCATACACAAAACTTGCGTCAACCTGAAGTGGCATATCAACCTCAATACGGTGCCAGAGTATATCAGAAACTTCCTGCATTGAATCTTTTGTCGCCTCTTTTTCTATAATTGAAGCCATAATAACAATATCCTTTAATGATTTTTCAGAACTGAGAATGTCTTTCTGTTCAGCAATTTTTTCATCAAATGTAGTTCTCATTTTTGTAATTACTTCTTCTGATTTTACATTTTCTACAAAATAATATGTATCAGGGAAAAGATATCCTTCGTACGGAAGTGCTTTTTCTATAAAATCTTGTTCTGAGATATTATAGAATTCTTTGGATAACAGTTGGGCCATTTCCTTAACCGTTAAACCTTCTATAATTGTTATTTTTTTTACATCTATATCATAATCCCCTTGGGATATTCTTTTAATAACATCAAACATAACATGCTCTTTTTTGAACATATAATCTCCAGCAACTATCTTACTATCTAAATTAAAAAGTATAATAATATTAGTAAACAAAACTTCTGATTGAATTATTTTATTTTCCTTTAATTTATGGGCAACAATTTTTACGCTATCACCTTTTGATATTGTTACAACAGTATTATCTTTAAAAAATAATGGTGACGAAGTTAAAATTACCCACAATAAAAGGAGTATTGAGATAAATATTAAAATCTTTTGAGTAGAGTCTTTCAGCATTTTACATAGGAAGATTATCAGGTGGAGAAACTTTTCTTGAATCAACTCTATTAAGAGTAGGTGCCTGAGAAACAAGGCCAGGGAAATGATACATTGTTGCAAGTTCTTCAGTATTCAATATCATTGGTTTTCTGTAATCTTTTTGATCCCAGAACCATAATCTTGGCACCCATTCTTTTTTCCAATAATAATATCGTGCTTGGTATGATTCTAGCATTTCTTTTTTTCTTCTCATCTTACGTGTTCCAAAGTAATCTTGCCATGGATAGTCCGCAAATCCAGTAGAAGATCCTGTTCCAAAAACATTTAATTCATCAGAATTAAATTGACGCAACAATCCATTTAATACACCATGTTTATTATCATATAAACCGTTTTTACCTATGTACATAACTCGTATTCCTGTATCAAAAGCAAATTTTGTAGTACTTCTCTCAAGCGCATTTATTATTTTCTTTTGAAGCTCAGTCTGGATATTTTGTTTTCTCTTTCTATCTCCTTCATCAAATTCCATAAATGAAGACTTTTTTATTTTTTCTACTTCTTTTTTTGCAACAATTTTCCAATTATCAACTTTTTTTGAAAAACTAGGAAATAGTCTGCTCATATCCTTATCTTCGGCTTTATGCGCTCTTACAATGAATTGAAGACAGGCGTAGTTTCCTTCAGGAACAGCACTCATAAATTCAATTATTGATGCAATAGGGTCAGCTTTGTATTCTTCATCTATCGGTTTATCTAATTCATAATCAATATATGTTTTTATTGGATAAGGATCAGGTTTTTTAAGAGCAAGCTCTGTAATTTTCATATCAAAATCCTTAGTATTAAATCTTAATGCATAATCTTCTTTAACCTCAGCAACTTCAGAACCAGGATAATGAGCATATATTTGTGATTCTACGAGCTTTTTAAATTTTGCCTCACACCATATATAAAATTTAACTTTTCCTTCAATGGAAACGAGTTCTAATGAAAACCATGTTCTTACCTTACCAAGCACCCATCTATCTATCCATGTCGTTTCTCCACTTGTTTGGTATAAAGCGTGCAGAAATAATTCCATTGCAGCAGGAGTTTTAACATTTTCAGGAGAAGGAATAACCTCCAGCATTACCCAGCTCAACGAATTAAGATACTTTTGTCTGTTGTAATCTATGAATGTATGGTATGCCAAATATGAAAGCATTAACGGTATCGCTATTGGAGTCAGAAACAATACAAAATCGAGTGATTGTATGAATAAATCTAAAATACTTGCAATCATTGCAAGTATTTTATCATATTTTTTTAAATTAAAAGTAAGTTATACGACTTATACAGCAGAATATTTTCCTTGTTTGTCTTTTTTGAAGTATTTTTGATTCTGAAGATTAACTAGAATTGTATTTTCTTTTACATATCTTTCTTTAAGTACCTTTGAAATTATTTCTTCTTTGGTAAGTGGTCCATGTTTATCTATAATGTTTTTTATAACATCTCTAACAACTCCAGAAGCATATCCCCAGTCAGTTAAAGCATAAAGTCCTCTTCCAACTAATACAAAACGAGAATCCTTGATTAGCTCATTGTGACATGTTGCAACATGAGCCTTTTTATCAAAAAGTTTATTTATTTGATCTGCAACTTCTCTAAAGTGAATAGGTGATCCATGTCGTCTAATAACAAGAAAAGCATAATCTCTGATTCCTTTAACATTAATATTTGGTGATTCAGCTCTTCCCCATTCTCCAAGTGGATTTCGTCCAATTCGTTTTGACATATTCAACCATCTTCTGATAATTTCCTCTTTTTTGTATTCAGGAGCAACATCATCAAGATGTTTAAGAAGCGCGTCAATTATTTCAGAATCTGAGATGAGAGCATCTTTTGTTAATTCTTTATACAGGTTTCTGATTGCATTCTCAATTTTTTCAACTGCTTGTGCATCAACATACCATCTATGCTTAAAATAATCATCTTCTTTTGATTTTTTAAATTCATTTCCCAAAACAAGTAAAAAATGGATGTGATTTCGGATACTTTCATTCTTTGAGAGATGATCCAATAATTCACTTTCAGAAATAACAGAACCAAGTTCTACTATAAGATTATGAAGTTCGGTAAATACCTCTTGTGTTTTTTTGAAATCTTCTGACTTTCTAATAGAAGCAAGGGAATTCTCTTCTATTTGTCTTACTCGTTCTCGAGTAATTCCATATTCTTTACCAATAGCTTCAAGAGTAAGATGATCTGAAGAAGCACCTATTCCATATCGCTTAACAATCACGTCTTGTGAACGTTGAGGTAATATTTTTACCAATTTCTTGGTAACTTGTTTTGGTTGAAATGATAATTTAATCATATGTTATTAATAATTTTTAGCGTATTTTAGTAAAATACACGAATGTCGTACTATCCAAACTATCATATTTTTTGAATATGTCAAATGTTTTATCCATGGCTATACAAAAGGATAATTTGACTTACCCTTGAATAACAAAACTGACTAATTTGTGCGGTACATAGATTTCTTTTATGATTGGTTTTTCTCCTAACCAACGGATGACTTCTGGATTAGTTTTTGCAAAAAGAATAATCTCTTCCTTTGGCATCTCAGGATCAATTTCTAACACTGTTCTAGTTTTTCCATTAATTTGTACAGCAATTTTAACCTTTTGATTTGCCAAGATGGACATATCAGCCTGAGGAAAGGCATGTGAGTATACAAAATCGTTTTCTCCTATATTAGACCAAATCTCTTGTGCTACATGTGGTGCATACATTTCAAACACAATAAGGAATTTTTTGAATGATTCTTTTGAAAAAGAGTTTTTTTCAAAAGAATTTACACAAATCATTAATTTTGAAAGTCCTGTATTAAACTTAAGTTGTTCAAAATCGGTTCTAATTTGAGCCAGCATTGTATTAATTGCAAACAATGATTCTTGCGAGTCTTCAGAAGATACTTTTTCTTTCAACGCAAAAACTCGTTCAAAAAATCTTCGTATTCCAACGACACCGTTTGGATCCCATGGATAGTTTCCTGCTTCACCATATGGTCCCATAAACGCAAGATATGAACGAACAACATCTGCTCCAACTTTTTCTACAAGAGAATCTGGATCAATAACATTCCCCCGTGACTTACTCATTTTTTCTCCATCAGGTCCAAGAATAAGACCCCTGTTATTTCGTTTTAAGAAAGGTTCTGATTGAGGAACAATACCTAGCTCGAACATAACTTTATACACAAACCGTGCATACAATAAGTGTCTTGTTGTATGTTCACTTCCACCAGAATAAAAATCTATTGGAAGCCATGTACTCATCTTTTCCTTTGACGCAATCTCTGTATTATTTTTAGGGTCAACATATCGAGTATAGTACCAACTTGAGTCCACAAAAGTATCAAGTGTATCTGTTTCCCTTTCTGCCTCTCCTTTACAATTAGGACATGTAATCTCAACCCACTCTCTATTGTGTGCAAGTGGAGATTTTCCATCATCTCGTATCTCAATCTTTTCCATATCAGGAAGTACAACGGGAAGTTGTTCTTCTGGCACAGCAATAGTTCCACAAGACTCACAATGAATCATTGGAATAGGACACCCCCAATATCGTTGTCGTGATACTGACCAATCTTGAAGTTTGTAGGTTGTGGTTTTTTCTCCATACTTTGCAGTAATCTGCTCTTTTGCTTCGGCTGATGTGAGACCATCAAATTCTCCTGAGTTAATTAACTTTCCTTCTTCTAGAAAAGCATGTGCACCTTTTTTAATATGTGCAACGATTTCTGGAAGCTCAGAACATGGCCAAAAAGTTTTATCTATTTCAGAAATTGGAACCCAAGCAACGCTATGTTTTTCATTTTCTTCTTTTGATAATCCTTCTTTATCTAAATCAGCAAGCTCAATAACAAATACTTGAGTAAATGCTTGTCGATTTATATCTTTATGACCCGCATAAAAATGCGACTCCATTTGCCAACCAAGTTTTTCTATTTTTTTAAAGTTTTTATATCCAGTTTCTTCTTTAACTTCTCGGATAATTGCTTCTTCATATGATTCTCCTTCTTCTACTCCGCCTATAACAAAAGTTTTCCATGGAACTTGCTTCCAATGAAGTTGAATTATTTTCTCTTCCGTTGGATGTTTTACAATAGCTTGAACATTTTTTCTCGGAGACCACTCTTTCCCTTCTCGTGGAACATTATCCTTATCAATAAAAAAGGGGGCAATAACCTGCTTAATTTCTAAATTATACTTCTGCGCAAATTCAAAGTCTCTATCATCATGTGCAGGCACAGCCATTACACATCCTGTTCCATATGTTGCAATTACATAATCAGAAATAAACACAGGAATTTCTGCTCCCGTTGCAGGATGAAGAGCTTTGACACCCTGTAATTCAACCCCTGTCTTATCTTTGTTTGTTTGTCTATCAAGATCAGTCTTCTTATTTGTTTGATCAATGTATGTTTGAACTTCTGACCAATTTGAAATGGATGTTTTTAATGTTTGAATAAGGTCATGTTCTGGCGCAACAACAACATATGTTACACCCATGAAGGTGTCTGGTCGTGTAGTGAAGACTTTTATTTTTTCTACATGATCTTTGATATCAAAAGTGAAAAATGTTCCATGACTTCGTCCAATCCAATTTTTTTGCGCTTCTTTAATGTGATTTGGCCAATTAAGAGCATCAAGATCATCAACAAGTTTATCAGCATACTTTGTAATCTCAATATTCCACTGTTTCATTTCTTTTTGTTCTACAGGAGAACCACATCGCTCACAGTTCCCTCCTTCGAGCTGTTCGTTAGCAAGCACTGTCTTACATGAAGGACACCAGTTTACATGAGTTTGTTCATGTTTTACTAATCCTTTTTTATAAAATTGAAGAAAAAGCCATTGTGTCCACTTGTAATATTCAGGATCTGAAGTAATAACTTGAGTATCCCAATCAATCATGGTTCCCATGCTCTTCACCTGACCAATCATGTGTTCAATGTTTGAATATGTCCAAGTCTTTGGATTAAGTCCTCGTTTAATAGCGGCATTCTCAGCAGGAAGACCAAAAGAATCAAATCCAAATGGAAACAGTACATCTTTACCAAGATGCTTCATATATCGGGCAAAAATATCAGTCACAGCAAACGCATACCAGTGACCCACATGAAGATTTCCTGATGGATATGGAAATTCAGTCAAAAGATACATTTTGTCTTTTGGGCTTGGATTTGTTTTAAAGAGATTGTGTGAATCCCATTCTTTTTGCCATTTGGCTTCAATTTCTTTGTGATTGTAGTCTTTCATGTGTGAAATTTGAAATGTTGAACTTTAGTTTGTTTTTAAAGTTCTAAATTTTCAATTAAATCTTATCTTTAAACTTCTTTACTGCTAAATAAATAAGTGCAACAAGAGCGATAAATAATATTCCAACCTTAAGGAGTTCATCTGAATATGACCAATATCGAATTGAGGCAATAACAAAATCAAGTACAGCTGTGAGAGCAAATGCAGATCCTAATACAGGATTTGTATTTACAAAAAATGAAGCAGCAAGAACAACCACACCAATCACAACAAGCGCAATAAATACTTTTTGCTCATACACTTTATCAGCTTCTTGGTATTTTAAATTACATTTTGTATATAAATCACATTGCCCTGTTGTTTGTATTCCAGAACCTGGTGCTGGAATAGGAGTCCAAATACCATCTTCCTTTTCACATGCATCTTTTGTTTCTAAATTTTTGGTTGTCTTTTCAATTGGACAAAATTGATCATACTCAGGACTATTTAAAGTAAGGGAAAGTGAATAATTAAAAAATAAGTTTGCGATAATAACAATTGATAATATAACTGCCCACTTAAGGATTTTGTTTTCTTTCATATATAAAGATAATAGCACTTTTTTAGGATATTTAAAGTAAAAGGAAAAAGCGCACCCTGCTCGCAGTGCGCTTAATTTGGAACAAGAAGTTCCTCTCTTTTTCTGGAATGAATCCCAATGGTAAGATGCACCATTCTCACAATGAGCAAGCCCTTTTATGGAGCAGGAAAACTCATAAGGCGACTCTCTGACCCTTGTCACAAAACCCTAAGCGAGTGATGTGAGATCAAGCCAAATATATTCCTTTTGAGTAAAATAAGTATATTTATTTTATTAGAGAAAGCAAGGTTAAACCAAAAACTCCATCACATCCCCATCCACTACAATATGATCCTTTCCAACCGTCTTAATCCAACCTTTTTCTCGTGCAGAGGCATGTGAACCAGCCTCGATAAGCTTATCCCATGGAATAAGTGTTGCTCGAATAAATTTTTCTCTAAAGTCAGTATGAATAGATGCACCAGCCTCAGGAGCAGTTGCACCCAAGTGTGTTGTCCAAGCTCTAGTCTCCTTCTCGCCCGTTGTAAAATATGTAATAAGTCCAAGCATCTCGTATGATTTTTTAATAAGAGAATCAAGACCTCCGTCGATTCCCATCTCTCGTTTTATTTCATCTCGTTCTTCTTGTGAAAGCTCGTTCATATCAAGTTCTGATGCTGCATCGACTTTTACATAAGTGAAGTTGTGTTCTTGAAGATAATCAATAAGCTTTGTGTATCGTTCATCATTCATGTCATCAAGATTTTTTCCTCCTGTTTTTTTATTCAAAGCATACAAGATAGGCTTTGCAGACATAAGGTGAAGACCTCGTAGAATTTTTTCTTCATCTTCATCAACTTCAAGTTGATTTGCCATTCTTTCTGATTCGAGAACTTCTTTTACTTTTGTAAGTATGTCTTGTTCCTTTACTGCATTCTTATCACCTCGTTTTGCATCCTTCTCAATTGTTCCAAGTCTTTTGTTCACAACTTCAAGATCAGCCATAATAAGCTCAAGATTGATTACTTGAATATCAGAAAGAGGATCGACACTTCCGTGTACGTGGGTAATGTTTGAATCTTCAAAGATTCGAACCACTTCGAGAATTGCATCTGTCTCTCGAATGTTTTGTAGGAATTTATTTCCAAGACCTTCACCCTTTGATGCACCCTTCACGAGACCAGCAATATCAGTAAATTCAACAACTGCAGGGATAGTTTTTTGTGTTTGAGAAAATTCTGCAAGTTTATAGAGTCGTTCGTCTGGAACAGGAACAATTCCAACCGATGGATCAATTGTACAAAAAGGATAGTTCTCAGCTGGAACTGAGTTCTTAGTTAGTGCATTAAATAAAGTTGATTTACCTACATTTGGAAGGCCTACAACGCCGATTGATAGTGACATAAAAATAATTTATTTAAATAATTCAGGGTGTTTTTCTGCTAAGTCAGGGAATGATGTTGCGGGACCATAAAAAGTTGGTTCTCCATTATTAACTTCAACATATAATGATGCAGTATCCACAATTGGTTTTAGTGGATGTACTTCAAACACAATCCAATTCCCTTGTTCTCTAGATACAGTTAAGAAATATGATAGTCCTTCTATTGAATTTTTCTTAATATGTTCATTTGCCTGCTTTATAATTTCTTTTTGAGTATCTTCATCAAATTTCATTGAACCCCGAAGAGAAATTTCAGGAACTTTTGAATATGCTTGCTTTTCTCCAAATTTAAATGCAAAGAAAATAAATCCTAATATCAGAAAGATTGAAATTAATATTAATAACTTAAATTTACACTTCATATTATTTTTTATACTTCATCATTGCTCTCTGGAGTTCGTCTTTATGATCCATCATTACCTGCATCATTGCAGTTTGTTGGTCAATTCCTTTTTTTATTTTTGCTTGAATCTCTGTTGAAATAGTCTTGAGAAGTTCTGGATTCTCATCAATAAGATTCATAATCATTTCTTGTTGGTCTTGAGGCATATCTTTATTTTGCCTTTTTACAATTTTTTTAATTACAAAATTTAACATAATGTTTAGTGTGTAGCTTATTTTTTATGTTTGTTCATTAGCAAAAGCGGCGGCCTTCGGCCGCCGCTTTTCCTACTTTAGATAGTATTTTACATTTCTTTTATGCTGTTCGTATGTAGTGGCGCAATGAATATTTTTTCGTGAATCATGTAAATAAAACAAACAGTCTGTCTTCATTGGATTAAGTGCAGCCCTAATTGCCTCTTTACCAGGTGTTGCAATTGGTGTTGGAGGAAGACCAACATTTTGATATGTATTAAAAGGAGATTCTATTTTTTTATCTTCTGACTTTGGTACGGGCCACCACTCTTCTTCATCACCTTTTATATACTGAAGTGTAGCATCTATTTGAAGAGGCATACCTATTTCTAATCTATTATGGATAATCCCAGAAATAAGTCTCATATCTGACTTTCCTCCGGCCTCTCTTTGAATCAAAGAAGCAATTGTAATAATTTGAGGAATTGAAATATCTTTCTCCGTTAAACCCATTTCATCAAGCACTTCATGAAAAGTTTTTTGCATTGTTTCTTCCACAACTTTTGCGTCTTCTTCTTTATGAATCAAATATGTTCCTGAAGCAAGAAATCCTTCTTCACCATTAAGTGGACATATTGGTTGAACTTCTCCAAATATTTTTACTTTTTCTTCTTCCCAATCAAGTTTATTTCCAAGAATCTGTGCGATTTGTCCTTTTCGCAAACCTTCCAAAATTGAAACATATTTATATTCTGGTTCTTCCAAAGAAATTGCTGTAGATACTGCACCCATTCCTCTTGTAAAGGCATACTCTCCAGGTTCAAGGTCTTGTTTTAATGCAAGACTTAATCTTACAAGAGCTTTTGAAAATGCATTATTTAATAATCCTTCATCTTCAAGTTTTTGAATGAAAGAATCAGGATCGCCAGTATATGGTATATATACAACTTCATTTTTATTACTATTTGATACTGCAACAAAAATAAAAAAACTAAACAACAGAACAAAAAAAGATTTGAATGCATGAGTAGAAATATATTTCATTTAACATCATTATTATATCAGTACACCTTTTATAAATGAAAATATTTGTACACAAAAAGCCGCCACACAAAATTGCACAGCGGCTTTTGTAGAAATTATCGGAGACTCCTCATGAATCAGGATCTCCAAGAGGGTTGGTATCTGTTGAGCGACCAAGTTCCGGTCGTACCCCAGATCAACGAAAGTCGAGCAGGTTTCTTGATTGGCTTTTGCTCTTGAAGTTTCCGTTTCCTGGCCTGGTCCGAACTCTTTACTCGCTTTTGCAGCCCAAGGTCATGTGTTTGTTTCGCCATTGAATCTCCTTCCTACATTTTGGTGTTTACTCCCGTATTGAACGGCTTAAAAACCATATTGCCTCAAAAAATAAATAAAGCAAATTTTATTAGTAGAAATGCAATTAAATATGGTTTTGTCGAACCAAATTGCTGTTGAATTGAAAATATTAAAAGAAATTTCGGAATGAAAAAGAGCCCGTGCCTTGCGGTCGGTACTCTTGATGTTTCATAATGAAAACCTCTTAAGGATTTTCTTCCAAATATTTCCTTGCAGCTTGTTCGAGTGAAGGCCAATTTTCTAGCCACGACACGAACCGAAGACGTTCTTCTGGAGTTGCTTTACGTGGAAATCCAACTGTTTCATTTGCCCACTCCCAAAACTCATTATAGAAACAGTAATGTGAATTACCTAATAACCCAACTTCATTCCTTTTTCTATAAAACTCACGAATAGATTCTTTTCCGAATCCAGGTATAGAAAGAAGCATATTTCGAGAGAGAATTAACATTTTCCATATCTTCCAGATATTGTTTGATTCAATCCTGCCACGAACCCTTTTTCTGAAATTAAGTTCCCGTGTACTCATATTGAGAAGCTTCAAAAAACTTCTGACCTGCTCGTCTGATACTGTTTTCATTTTTGTTTTTCTTTTGTTTTGTACTTTTTCTTCAATTGAACTTCTGAAGGAGTTGTTTATCTCAGAAGTTTTGAACTGACCGATGTTAGCAGTTCTATTGTGTTGCGTGGCACACAAGGGCCTTAGTTGTATTTGAATTTAAATTAACATATTATATTAATCTGTCAACATTAGTAAATTCGCTGAAAATCAAAAACCGAAACACTTTCGTGTTTCGGTTTTTGATTTTTATATGAATTTGAATTATTTGATCAATTCTTTTGTCTTCTGTCCAACATATCCATCTTCTCCTGTAATTCCATTTGCCTTTTGGAATTCAATTACCGCCTGTTGTGTAAGTTGACCAAAATATCCTGTCACACCGACCCCTGCAAGTTCATGTGCTGCAGGTCCAATATTTGATGAGATGAGGAATTCTTGAATTCTTTGCACTTCAGATCCTATTGAACCGAACCTACTGTATACTTCAACAAATTGAAGGTTTAATATGTTAGAAATTTGTGCACGAGTGAGTGAACCAACAAACCCCACTGCAGGAACAATGTTTTTTACTTTTTGGAATTCTATTACTGCTTCTTGTGTGAGAGTTCCAAAGTATCCTGTTGCACCAACTTGTGCAAGAAGAACTGCATGTGGCCCACTGTTTTGAGAGATTAAGAAATATTGAAGCAACTTAACGTCATCTCCCTGCAGACCAAGGGTTAGGTTACGAGTGAAAGATTGAGTAATGGCGAGCAAAGCTTCTTTTGCTTGTTCTATAGACACACCACTGCCACCTGCCCCTTGTCGTAATTCCGCTGAGCCATTTTGAATTGGTAACTTACCTCCTGTTTGTTTTCTGTATCCACTTCTGTTTGCTTTTGTTTGTAGTTCTTCAACAGGAATTTCACCAGTGATACCAGTCTGACTCAAAGTTGGATAAGTAACTGCTTCTTCAATCCCCCACACTGTATCAAAGTCCCAATTAGTAAATGTTGTACTCAACTTCATTGCAGCTGTAGTCGTTCCAGTTCCTTTGCCAGTATCTGATTGACCAGAGGTTTGAATGTCATAATAAGAAGTGGTGATTGTTGAACCAGTATTTTCTCCAACCAATCCGCCTGCCTGACTACCTGTAACTTCTCCTGCAGAATAAGAATTCTGAATATTAGCAGAGGTTGCAAGTCCAACAAGACCTCCAGCATTTCCAGAAGTAGAAGTCACATTAGCCGTAGAATAAGAATTTAAAATCTCTGTATCATCAACTCTACCAATCAAACCCCCAACATTGTAAGCACCAGTTACACTACCGATCGAATATGATTCGATAATATAACCCTCATCATCCCACCCAACAAGACCTCCAATCTGTGCAGCAAGTGATCCTGAAGTAAGTATTACGTTTGTAGAAGAATTTGAAATGCGAGTTCCACCAATAGCATGCCCTATTAATCCTCCAAGTAAATTAGACTCGGCATACAGTATTCCAGAAACATGCACATTGGATACTATTGTTTTTCGTGTTGAACTCGCATAATCTTGTGATGCAGAACCAATTAAACCTCCAACACCTCCAAGTCCAGAGATATCAACATCTTCAAGTGTAAGATCAGAAACTGTACCTCCTTCACTTGTCGCAAAAAGTCCTGCACTTCCATCATCATCACTCGTTGTATTTATAAAAAGATCAGAAATTGTATATCCTGCACCATCCAAAACTCCAGAAAAAGCTGTAGATGTTCCTAATCCTATTGGTACAAATCCAAGACCGCTATTCCAATTTACCGTATCTGAACAATTGATATCTTGTGTAAGTTCATAATACGCATCAAGATCATTACTCATACTTTGAAGAGCAAGGCAAGAACTAATTTGATACGGATTTTCCTCAGTTCCAGCAGAAATAATCCCAGGATTTCCAAAATATGGATATGTTCTCTTTTCAGTAATACCCCATACGGTATTAAAGTCCCAACCTGCAAATGTTGTCCTCATTTTCATTGCAGCTGTAGTTGTTCCAGTTCCCTTACTGGTATCTGATTGACCAGAAGTTTGAATGTCATAATAAGTATCACTTAAATCACTATTATCATTTACACCAATAATTCCTCCAGTATTTGAATTACCTACAATCTCCGCGGTTGAATACGATGTCTCAACTAACAACTCTGTCGCATATCCAACAAGCCCTCCGACATTGTCATTACCTGTAATAGTTCCACCATTAACATATGTTGTTGATAACCAAGCAGTGTAGCTGTCTGAAACTGAGTATCCAATAAATCCTCCAACATAATCATGACCAATAATAGCAGGGTCTTCAAGGCCAACAAGAGAAATACCTGAATTTAATCCAACATATCCAAAGAGACCAACATAATCCTGTTCTGGTCTATTTATGTGTAAATTTGAAATTTTAACTCCTCCATCAGATTGAAGATCTACCCACTCTAGAGGACTTACCTCTGTTCCAAGTGGTTCAAAACCAAGACCACCATTCCAATTAACAGTGTCGGAACAATCAATGTCTTGTGTAATTTTATAAACGACATAATCACCAGACCCACTCTCAATTTCTTGAAGCTCTGAACAATTCGTAATTAAGTAAGGATCCGAGCTTGTTCCGGTACCACTTCCTGAGAATGCAGATGCTGTAGCTGTATTCAAAACAAAAACGGTTAAAATCAAAAGTAAAATTTTTCTAAAATTCATAAATTAATGTTGCTGTACTTATGTGGTTAATGTAAATCAAGTATATCACTATTTATTTTTTATATAAAATATGGTCTTATTAGCGATAATCTCATGGTCTGCCTTGCGGATTCCACTAAAAATCAAAACCGAAATGCATTCGCATTTCGGTTTTGATTTTTATGTGGACCTGACAGGATTCGAACCCGCTGCCTCCTCAGTGCAAGTGAGGCGCTCTA
>CAZDRR010000017.1:0-13245 GCA_964507955.1 uncultured Candidatus Saccharibacteria bacterium
ATGAGCGGAATAATCTTTTTAAAGAATTCCTTATCTTTTTCATGGGTTAATATTTGTGGCACATCCTCGATTGAAACCCATTTTACTTCTGGATTATCCGGACTATGAGATATTAAATTATTTTCCTCTGTTGTAAAGAGGTACATATTTATCATTCTAAGCTCATCTTTATCGAAAGAATGTTTTTTAATGCGCATTCTCTCATAAAAACCAAGCGGGGCAATAAAATTTAATTTATTTTCTGAGATTCCAGTTTCTTCCCAGATCTCTCTGATTGCAGTTGTTTTAGGCTCTTCATTTTCTTCTACGTGCCCTTTAGGTAGTGACCATGAATCATTGTTTTGGTTAACAACAACAATTCCTTTTTCTTTATTGTAGATTACTCCTCCTGCTATATGTATCATACCGATATATTAACACAGCATTTAGTATTGTGAAGAAAATGCTATGGTATAATAAAAAAGTGAGAAGACACAATATGCACCTTGCGCTCTTTTTTGGTGTAAGCATTTCGGTGCTGTTTTTTGCGTTTAAGGTAATGGCCCAAGTGTCTGGAGATGGAGTCCCTCCTCAAATTTCTGACATTAATATTTCCAATCTTACAGCGACAAGTGCTATTGTTACTTGGAAAACAGATGAAAATGCCGATTCAGAAGTCAACTACTGTTTATCTAAAGATTATGGTATTGCTAGAGATGCTACAACAGATAAAATAGATCATAAGATTAACTTATTAGATCTAGAACCTTCCACCTTATACCACCTGCGTGTATCTTCAAAAGATACGGGTGGCAATCAGGCATTGTCTGGAGATTACACTATTTTTACAAAAGGTATTGTTCAGGTTAAGGCTGCTGCAAGACTTGTTCCCGAAGAAAGAATAAATGTAGAGAAAGCAATAGAAGCTATTCAGAAGATTGAGTCTCCTGAAGCACTCGAGATTGTTCAACAGGAGATTACAAAATCTGCAAAGAAAATAGTAGAAACTCCTTCAATTATGGGACTTCCAAAAATAGCTGAAATAGGATTAGATTATGTTGTCGTCGAGTGGACTACAGACGAGGATTCAACCTCTATTGCAGAATACTCAAGAGAATCAGATTATGATTCTGGAAATCCAGAGCATTACACATCAGAGTCCAGCGATTCTGGTATGACAATGGAGCACTCACTTAGAGTAGTTGGTCTTACATCGGGAACGAATTATCACTTACGAGTTGGTTCTCAGAATAAAATGAACCTTACTGGATATTCGAAAGATGTTACTTTTATGACTAAGTCTCCAATTCCAAAAGTTCAGAGTTTCCGTGTCATAAAAACTGATGCTGATAGTGCGACTCTCGGGTGGAAGACAACGGTACCAGCTGCTGGTGTTGTTGAGTATACAGATTTAAAGACAAAAGAAGTTAGATCTGCTGGTTCTCCAATTTTTGCATCAACTCAAGCCGTAAAAATAGCTGGACTAAAACTTGGAAATAGATATAAGGCAATTGTTAAGGCAGAAAATTCAGCTGGAGAGAAGGTGACAAGTGAACCGCTTTATTTTTCAACCGTGAAAGATACATCTCCGCCAATTATTTCAAAAGTTACAAATGAATCTACCTTATATCCAACATCTGAGGCTAAGGTTCAAACCATAATTTCATGGGCAACAGACGAGCCAGCGTATTGTATTATGCATTATCGCGAAGGTTTGAATCCAAGCGTAGAAGCTATTAATAGGGAAGAAGAAAGTGAGCCTAGAACTAATCACGTAGAAGTTGTCGTTGAGTTTCAGCCATCAACTGTTTATCAATTCTGGATGACATGTCGTGATCCTTCAAGAAATAATGCTGAGTCAGAGAAGTTTGTCTTATTTACTCCAAATAAGGAGAAAAGTATTATCGATATTATCTTAGAAAACTTCGAAGGCGCATTCGGATGGGTTAAAAATATAGGTAAATAAAAACAGGCAAGGCCTGTTTTTATTTGCATATTATTGTTACTGTGTTAGAAATATTACAGATAAATAAATATATTTTACTATGGCAAATTATTTCTATTTAATTGCTTTGGCATATGTTTCTATGCTCCTTTCAAATTTTTTCTTCTTCTTTAAAAGAGGGAGTAAGACAATTACAATGATTCACTTCTGCTTGGTTCTCGTTGCTGCAGGTTCTTCAGCTGGGCTATTACTCTTTGCTTGTAAATACTTGGCAATAAACAACTTAATTATTTGCGTCATTGGTTCTCTTTTTTCAATAGGACTTGCAATGGTTAGCGTTGTTATACGTAGACTTAGAAGTTATATGTTTGACGTTCTAATGTATTACTTTTGTCTGACCTTAGTCTTTATAATATTGATTTTAAACTAAAAAAATCCCCCAAAAGGGGATTCTTTATTTTTCAGAAATTATTATTGAGAATGAAGTTGAAGTATCTGTTAGATTTGTTTCTACCTCTATCTTTAAAATTTCGGATAATATTTTTGCAACATGTGGTCCAAGCGGAGTATTTTCTAGTTCTCCTGTATGAGGGTTTCTTATCGCCCTGTCAAAAATATTATTTCTCATGTATTCTGGAATAGGAGATGCGTTATCACCAATATTTATTTTTACAGTCTTTTTTTCGCCTTCATTAATTTGAAAAACCTTTATTGTTATTTCATCTAAAGAGTTGTGTGTCCTCTCTAGACAGTATGTAAATATAGAAAGAAGCAAGTCTGAAAGTATTATTGGATCGACATTAATTCTAATTCTATCTGATGGTTCTTCGTAGATTATTTTAGTTCCTACGGCTTTAACTCTTGGATATGTAGTGTGTAATAGATTGTCTATCACAGAACCAATATCTGTATTTGTTTTTGAAACAATAATTTCTCCTCTTTCTGCTCTAGATAAAATTACTAGGTTTCTAACAATTTCTAGGACATGATCATTTTTGTCTCTTATATGTTGGAGAGTTTCTTTCTCTCCTTTTTTCATTAAGTCAAAAGATGGCTCTAAGCTTCTTATTCCCCATTTTATTGCAGTACTAGCTTCGGCTATGTCCCTAGAAGCAATATTTGTAAATTCATTTCTTATTGCTTCTATTTCTCTTGTTTTTTCAGAAAGAACTTCTTTTTTTGCTATTGAAGATTGTAATTGATTTACAACGATATAAAGAAAGAACATACATATTGTTGCAACTGAGATTTCTGTAACAAGTCCAATCTCAACAGACATTTTTGAAGTTATATATTTTTGAGTAAATAATATTATGGCTACGCTAATCAATCCAATCGTAATGCTAGCAAACGATGGTCTTTTGTAAAAAGGAATATCTAACTTTTTATAAATATTATTAGAGTTTATCTCAATAAATTTCATGTTAATATTATAACAGGCATTCCCATATTTAAAAAGAATATGTATAATAAATATGGTTATATGTTTAGCGACATTACGACTCCTAAATAAAAGTTATGGCAAAGCCTATTGTATATATTGATCACGTTGAAATTACTTACAATCTCGGAAAGGAAAACGAGTTTAAAGCAAACAAGGGAACAACCTTGGAGGTTTTTGATCAGGAATATATTATTTTGTTTGGGCCATCTGGTTGTGGTAAATCTACTCTACTCTATTCAATCTTTGGAGTTTTAGCTCCATCTGCAGGGAAAATGTACGTAAACGGTGAGTCCATATATGATTATTCCCCAATGGATATGGTTATGTTTCAAAGAAAGACTATGGGTATTATGTACCAGCAGTTTAACCTTATTCCGTCACTTACTGTTCTAGACAACGTGGCTATGCCACTTATTTTTGATGGAGTTGCTCCAAGGGAGAGGGAGGCTAGGGCTATGGAATTGTGTAAACGCTTTAGTGTAGATATGGTTATACATAAGCTGCCAACCCACTTGTCTGGAGGTCAGCAGCAGCGTGTTTCAGCAGCAAGATCATTAGTTAATGATCCGCAGATTCTGATTGCCGATGAGCCAGTTGGTAACTTGGACTCAGTTACTGCTGCTGCCGTTATGGCAACTCTAGATGAAATTAATCAAAGAGACAAAAAGACAATTTTTTTGGTTACGCACGATGCAAAATTATTGCCTAGAGCTCACCGAGTAGTATATATGAGTGACGGTCATGTGTTACGTGTTGTTCCAAACCCAGAAAAAGATCAAATAGTAAAGCTCGAACCCGGTTCTACTATTATTACTGAAATAGAACAGGTCGCTAGAATTTACCCGTATGATAGCCCAAGAGAGCTTCAGGCAAAAAGTTTAGCTAATTATCTTACAGAGGAATTAACTTTTGACCAGATTACAAAACTTCAGAAACTAACAGAGAAGGTTATTGAAGGAAAAATTGACTACCCTGAGTATATGCAAGTTTTAATGAGAAGTGAGCTTGAAGGTGGAATAGGAGTTCCTGTCGCTAGAGCAGGTACTATGGTTGAAAAGCTTAGAAATATTATCGATCAATCACATAACGTTTCTAGATATAGAAGAGCAACAAGCTTAGATGGTAGCGAAACATATATTAGAAACTCTGAATACGTAAACAGAATAGCAGAATTTTTATCTACTCAAACTTCGATTAATTTATCTCCAAAAGCAAAGACAACTTTTGAAGATATTATAAAGCAGAGAATAGGTGGTTTCACAAAAAAAGAAGATTTTAATAGTCAGCTACAATCTCCAGTTGAATCTGGGGGAGTTGGATTAAGTTCAAAGCAATCTTTTGATGTTACAAGATTAATAGAGAAAATGATTGCACTTGGAACACAACACTTAGCGCACCATAAATAGAATATGAGACTTCAAGATATTGGAAAATTGTCTACACGTATGTTTAAGACAAACCCTGCTCGTACTTGGCTTACAATTGCTGGTATGGGAATTGGTACTGGCGCCGTCGTTACTCTCGTGGCGCTTGGTTTTGGGCTTCAAAATATTATTTTGGAACAAATTGTCTTTGGAGAAACTCTTCTATCCCTTTCAGTTTCAAATCCTCTAACAAAAACAATGACATTGAATGATGTTTCTATTTCTGAATTTAGAGCTATTCCTAATGTTAAAGATGTTGCACCGATGGCTCAGTTTCCTACTTTGATTACAATGAAAGGTTTGACTGGTAATGCTTTCATACAAGGCGTTGATCCTGCATATTATAGGTATATAGGTGCAGCTGCGGTAGCTGGTGAACTTCACACAGAAAAAAATAAATTGCAAACAGCTGATGGTGTTGTTTTAACAAAAGCTTTACTAAAATTATTTGATATTAAAGATCCACAGGAAGCAATTGGGCAAAGTATTACTTTTAGAGTTCTGGTTCCGATAGAGGGAAAGGATGATGTGCAAGAAGTTCCTTTAGACAGAACTTATAAAGTTATTGGTGTAACCAATGAAGAAGCATTTATCTCTTCTTTTATACAACTAAATGAATTAAAGAACTATATTCAAATTACACAATATGAAAAAGCACAAGTTCGTGTAGTTTCAAGTGAATTTTTGCCAGAGGTTCAAAATTTAGTTGTCGGTAAGGGTTTTATTGTGACTGCATTGAGTAAAACTGTCGAGCAGGCAAATAAAATTTTCCAAGGAATTCAAGCTGTGCTCGCTGTTTTTGGAGGTATTGCGCTCGCTGTTTCTGCTATTGGTATGTTTAATACTATGACAGTCACCTTGCTCGAAAGAACCAAGGAGATTGGTATTATGAGAACACTTGGTGCCTCTTCTCAAGATATTAAAATTTTGTTTTTATCTGAATCTGTTATCGTAGGTTTTTTGGGAGGAGTTATGGGGATAGGCTTCGGGCTGATTATTGGTGGAACCTTGAATGGTCTAGTAAATCTTGCAGCAGCAAGTTTTGGAGGAAAATCAATGGCTCTATTTTCATTCCCGATAATGTTTTTACTTTTCATTGCGTCTTTCTCTGCTTTTGTTGGATTCCTTACTGGTGTCTTCCCAGCAGTTCGTGCTTCTAAGTTATCTCCTCTTGATGCTATGCGTTATGGATAGGATAAAGTTGCAAGTCATTAGTCATAAGTAACAAGTCTTTAGTTACAAGTCATTAGTTAAATCCATAAAGCCGAAGGCTTTATGGATTTTTAATTTTAATATGAATCATAAAAACTAATGACTTTCGACTAATGAATAAAGATTAACAACTGAAGACTGTAAAAGTGTGGATAAATATAAAGAATGTGAGTTTATATGCTGTATAATATATTTAAATATAATATTTATGAAAGGGAAGAACTTTAACCTTGTCCGCGCAGGCAAAATTACGGTAGCAACCGGAATTTTTATGTTTGCTGTGGCTGTAATTTTATCAACAGTTGGATTTGTTAGCACAAATGCTGATGCAAAAAATGCGACCTCAACAGTTCGCGTTTTGAACACTCCTCCGCAGTATCAAAGCAATGTATACGAAACAGTTCCTTCTTCTCAAGCTAATCCATCTACATATGGTACAAATATAACCTTTGGTGTATCAGCATACGATAGTTCAAATAATGGTATGTATTTGATTGTGTGTAAGACAGGTGGAGCTCCTACTGCATCTTCTTCAACAGCACCTACTTGTGCTGGTGGAGCAGGTAATCTAATTGCAGTTTCTGAGTCGCCTGTTGTTGGTTCATATCCAACACCATCAAATCTATATGCAACTACAACTGTACCGATTAATGATGCTGTAAACGAAACTCAAGATTGGTATGCTTTCTTATGTGATAATGATAATAGAACTCCAAGGTGTTCAATTTCAAATCAGGGTACTGGTGGAAATGATTCTGCTAGCCCTTACTACATTAACCACCCTCATACATTTAGTTCTATAACCCAAAACGGTCCAACAGCTCCTGGGGGAACGATGACTTTTACTGCGACGGCAAGCGAAGTAATCCACGTTGATGTTAATGGTCCTGCAGATACAGCTAAACTGTTTATTTGTAAGGCTCAAGATTTTAATGGTACAAGCTGTGGTGCCGGTGGAACATGGGCTTCATCAACTTCAGGCTTAGCATCTAATCCAACAGCTCAACATGTATTCCAGATTCCAACACAAGACGATATGTATTCTGGTTATGCATATGTTTTAGATAGTCACAATGCACAGGCTGTAGGTGCTGCACAAGGAGCATTTTTGAACTTTGCAGTAAGTAATGTATCACCTCAGGTAGATGCTAGTTCAATTACATTCACCCCAAGCAATACTTTAACCCTCACTAATCCATTAGGATTGACTACTGGTTTTGGTTTAGTATTTACAACAACCGACAATAACTCATGTATTGCTTCATCAAGTGCTCCTGAAATGGTTTCTGTTAGAGTTCAGTTAGGAAGAAATTCTCTATTTGGTACTACGTGTAAAGCAACCGATCCGTTTAATGCAAATAATTGCTACAATAGTGATGTTGCATCATCTACATGGGATTTAATTTGTACTCAAAATGGCTCATCGTGTACAGGTAATAGCGATACTTCTGTAACATGGAACTGTACTTTCCCACTCTGGAGTAATGCTGATCCAACAGATGCACAGACTCCATGGACCGGAGATAATTGGAACGCGAGAGTATCAGTAAAAGATAATAATGATTTAACTGGAACTTCGACAATCGACAATCCGTCGAGATACGCTGTTGTTCAGTCTTTCCCTTATATTGATTTAGGTTCTGATACAATTGACTTCGGTGAATTTGAACCAGGTGCAACTCCACCAGATTTAGGTACAGGAGCTCCAGGATCAGTTCTAGGAGTACTCTCAAAAGGTAACACTGCTTTTGACTTAAATATGCAGACATCAGATATGTGTCCAAACTACAGTAATGGTTGTACAGGAAACGAAAATACAAATACAATCTTTGGTACTAGACAACATTATGCAAGCACCTCGATACCTTATTGGTCTCCTCTTGCTGCTACTGGTACAACAAGTACGCTTTCAGCTTTTGAGATTAATGTCAAAAAGCCAACAGCAACAGGTACTGCTACTTCAAAGAATGTAAACTGGGGAATATTGGTCCCTGCATCAATTACCGTTTCTGGTGATTATAAGGGTGTAAATACGGTTGAGTTTAGAACTGAACTAACATACGCTACTTGGTAATAAAATAAAAAAACGCTTTTTAAAGCGTTTTTTGTTTTATCAGCTTTATTTATATTTAATAAAAAGTTTTGTACAGGTTATTCACATTTTTTAGTAGATTATAAGTAATAAAAATGATAAAATAATAGCACTAAATAACATGCGTCGTAGGGCGATCTTTATTATCGGAGGAGTACTATTATCTTGGCTAGGAGGTGCAAATATCGCCCTAGCTGGTTTTGGTATAACTCCGCCATATGTCAGAAATGAAACGCTAAGACCAGGTAGTGATTTTTCTCAAGAAATAGTAATAGTACGTTCTGATCCTGAAGAAGATTTAAATGCAGAGCTTACTGTAAATACTCCAGGTTTTGATTCTTGGATTTCTTCTGACCGTGGCCTTAAATTTCCATTACCAAAAGGTGAAAGTCAGGTAAAAATGCGAATTAACGTTCACGTCCCTGATAATGCAAAGCTTGGGGATTATACTGGATCAATTAGAATTAGAACCACTTCTGCTGGTGAGCTTGGCTCTGGTGTCTCTCTTGCTTTAGGTGCACAATTGGATGTTTTTCTAAGAGTACGTGACCAGATATATGATTTTGCAGTTCGAAGAGTTGAGCTTTTTGATGCGGAGGAAGGTCATAAGGTCTTATGGTTAAACTATCCTGGTAAAATTACCTTTGCAATGCAATTGGAGAACACGGGAAATGTTCCAGCTTCACCATATAAAGTTCGTTTTGAAATATTTGACATAACAGGCAAGCAACTCCTAGAAACAACAGAAAGTACTAATTCTATTAGAAAGATATTGCCTTTTGCAACTAAAAAAGTTGAGGCTTATTTACCAACATTTTTACCTCCTGGATCATATAAAGTTAGATATACTGTTATGAAGGAAAAAGATACAGTTGCTCAAAATGGAGAGCTTACTTTATCAATTTTCCCGAAGGGTACTATTGCAGGGTATGTTGGATACGGTTTTGAAGGATTATCACTCCCTGATAAGCTGACGTTAATTTTGCCTGCAGTAACTGTAACTCTTGCTGTTATTTCTCCTGTCTTTGGAAGAAAAAAGAGAAGAAATAGAAAAGTTAAGAAAGAAATTGATAGTGATGATTCTCCTAGAAGTATGCCTACTTCTAGAGTTAGTAGACCTCAAACTCCTCAAATGAGACAAAGAGTCTCTGCTCCAGGTGATGTGGTTAATCTAAAAAGAAAATAAGATTTTAGAGAATGTTAATAAAAAACAATAAAACACGATTCGCTCAAAAAATAGTGCGCTATGAGAACGAGCGTTTCGTGTTTTTTGTTTTTTTAATGTCTATTTCTTCTATTATATTTTATTCTAATATTTTTGAAGTAAAAAAAGCTGAGGCATTGTATGCTACTACAACAATGACAATATCAATTTGTGGAAATGGCATTGTTGACGGTACTGAACCTTGTGATGATGGATACTTAAATAATGATGGCAGATATTCTTCTTCTACAGCAAGTCGTCGGTGTGCTCCAAATTGTAGGTCATTTGGTCCATATTGTGGTGATTCTATTCTTCAAGCATATTACGGAGAAACTTGTGACGATGGGAATAATACAAGCAGTGATAAATGTAGTTCTATCTGTAAGCAAGAAGAACCGCCAATGTCTTCATCAACTCCACCAAATCCTCCATCTACACCTTCTGGAGATGGAGGTGGTTCAGGTGGTGCGGTTCCTGTTCGAGCACAAACACAGGTTATCTTAGAGGGTAGGGCGTATCCAAACTCTAGAGTTCAAATATTAAAGGATGGAGAATTGATTGGATTAGCTCAATCAGATAGTGAGGCAAAGTTTTCATACACCGTATCGAATGCAACCCCCGGTCCTACAACTTTTGGTTTTTGGTCTGAGGATGCAAAACAAATAAAATCAATTACTTATACGACTACATTTCAAGTAACACAGAATGCAGTTACAAATGTTGGTAATATTTATCTTCCACCTACAATAAGGGCACTAATAAATAGAGTGGCACCAGGTAATATAATAAATTTGGATGGAACAACAATACCAAACGCTCTTGTTAATATTTTGATTGATAAAACAAAGACGCCAGCAATGACAGCCACATCTTCCAGAGATGGTGCTTGGGCTATGAAATATGGCACGCAAGGCCTAGCTCCGGAGGTGTACCATCAAATTATTCCTTTCTTTGAGATGCTGGAAGGAAGTGCTTCTGCCGTTAAGGCCAAGAGTGGAAATGGATTGGCACTAAATATTTTTGTTGGTAATAATGAGGTATCTGACAGGAAGACTGTTTCGGATTTAAATAATGACGGAAAAGTTAATATTGCTGATTTCTCAATCTTGCTTTATAGATGGGGAAGTAGCGACCCCCTTGCAGATTTAAATAAGGATGGTAAGGTTGGTATAGCAGACTTCTCAGTTCTATTGTTTAACTGGACAGGATAATTTTATTTTTATGAAAAAATATTTATTTTTAATAGCTTTTTTTCTGCCGATTGTGTCAAACGCAGCTACACTTCGTTTCGATCCACTTGAAAAGGTGGCCGGCTCTGGAGATGTTTTTGTGGCAAACATTAGAATCGACGTAGCAGAAGATGAGTGTGTGAATGCTGTTTCTGCAGTAATATCATATCCAACAAATATTTTAAGATTGAATACTATCTCAAAAGGTGAATCAATCTTTACTCTCTGGATAGATGAGGAAGTTGACCATACTGCTGGTAAGGTTAGTTTTACTAATGGAATACCTGCAGGGTATTGCGGAAGAGCCTCGGGAGACCCTGGAAATACAAATATAGTTGGGAAGCTTGTATTTCAATACATAGCAAACCCCGGCTCTCCTGATGCAGTTGTTCAGTTTTTACCCGAGACAGAAGTGATTTTAAATGATGGGTATGGAACGAAGGCAAATCTTGATGTTAAAAATTTGACTGTTAAGTATGGAGCAGGTAATGGACTAAAAAATGAGTGGCTGACTGTTGTTGGAGAAGACACATTTTCTCCAGAACCATTCACACCGCAGATAATTCAAGATACAAGTCTACCTGAAAAACCTTATATTTTAATATTTGATACAATCGACAAACAAAGTGGTATTGAACATTATGAAGTTGTCGAAGAAGATCCAACAAGTTTTGGATTTAAGTTTGGAACAAAAATTAAGGCTAAGATGTCGATAGCAACGAGCCCGTACCTTTTACAAGATCAAACATTGAGTAGTCGAATTGTAGTAAGGGCTTATGACCATGCGGGTAATTATGAAGAATCTATTTTACCTCCGAAAAATCTCCCCCCCTTCTTCGACCCCTATAGCCTTGAAGACTATGTCTTACCAATAATAATTATTGTCACTTGTGCTATAATTATTTTCTTTATTGTTAGACGACAAAAAAGAAATAAGATGGGGTCTTTAACGGATATAAATTCAGAAGAAGAAAATTTTGAAACAAAATAAACATCACATTGTGATGTTTATTTTGTTTATACACAAGTGTAATAAATTATGCATGATATAATATAAATATGTATAAACGCATCTTAAAAAGGATACTTTTTGCGCTTGTTTTTTGCGTAATTTTTCCTTTAAATGTGTATGCGTCATCTGATTTATTTTTTACTCCAGCTTCAGGTAGTTTTAAGGTTGATGAACCTTTCCAAACTAGGGTTATCTCAGAATCATCTGAAAGTTTATCTGCAGTAGAAGCTACAATAGAATTTGACCCGAAATTATATTCAGTAAAAATTTTGAAAGCTTCTAGTGATGTTTCCTGGGTAGTTACTCCTTCTGTCGATGAAGAGGCAGGACAAATACATTTTTCTGGTATTGTTTCAAAAGATGCGCCACTTCAATTAGAGCTTTTGCATTTATCTGTTGTAGGACTTCGTCCAGGAGTAAATGAATTACGCTTTGTGTCTGGTGCTTCTACTGTCGCTGCTGATGGAACAGGGGGTAATACTCTTGGCAAGGTGACGCATGCGCTTTTTGATATTGTTACTGATGACGGTTATGATAGTTCAAATATTAATGGGGAAGTTTTGGGTGCAAAGGATTCAAAGCTCACAATTACATCACCACAGATAGCAAATGAAGAGTCTTGGTATGCTTTTAAGGACATAATATTTAATTGGAATTTGCCATTTGGTGTTAGTGATACACTTGTCAGCTTAACTAAAAAGAAAGAAGATGTAGGTATTAAGAAAGTTCAAGGTAGTACGACAACAAGAGAGGTTAAAGATATTGAAGATGGAGAATGGTATTTCCATGTTACTCCTGATGGTAAAGGGCTTGAAGATACTGCTCATTTAAGAGTAGCTCTTGATAATGTAGCTCCAACTATTAGTACAACTAAAGAGAAGGATCGTCCTGATAAAAAGGATCCAAATATAACTTTTATTATTGAAGCTAAAGATGAGACTTCAGGTATTTCTCATTTTGAGATTTCTGAAGATAATGGTCCTTCAAACAGATGGGAGGATGATGGAACCCATGAGTATAAATTTAGATCTAGAGGAATTGGTGACCATGATTTAACAATATCTGCTTTTGACAAAGCAAATAATAGGAGCGAAGCCCACGTTCGTTTTAGCGTTGAACCTCTGGATTTGCCTGTAGTTAGATTGCTCAGAAAAGAAGTTCCAGAAGCTAGTCCAATTATTGCAGAGATTAAAGGAATCCCTAATGCAAGTGTAGTTGTTACATTTGAAGGTGAAAATGTTAGTCATGATGATACCATAGCCTTAGATGCAAATGGTGTTGCTACTTATATTTTAAAAGAGAGCGTTTTGCCCGGTGACTATCAAATATCAGTATTACAAAAAATAGAAAATGGCGCTTCTTCTAAAAGCGGTGAAAGAATTGATCTAAAAGTTACTCCTTCTGTAATTGGATATTTAGGAAGGCATATGGCTATATCAATAGTAGTAATTCCTTTGGTTGTAATAGCTATATTATTTATTTTATGGAGATTCTGGTTTATCCCATTCTATAGGAGAAGATATTTTAGACAACAAGTTGTTCAAAAAGTAGCACCAATGTCTTTAATGGAACCTTCATCAAAAACTAGAATGATGGCAAAAAATAATGTTGTACAAGTTGCACCACTTGAATTAAAGAAAACAGTTCGATTGCAGAATCAAAATTCGGTAATAGATTTACGTAGAAAATAAAATTCACATTTTA
>CAZDRR010000018.1:0-13048 GCA_964507955.1 uncultured Candidatus Saccharibacteria bacterium
TCTCTTCTCCTGTTTTTACATTTTTATATTTTAATCCTGTTACAAATTGTTCACCGATTACTTCAATTGGTTCTACATCTGTAATTATTTTGAAATTAGGATGAGTTGAAACGGAGTCAACTGTAATCTGATCTGCTTTAAATGTATCTCGTCGATGTAGAAGTGTTACTGATTTTGCATAAGCAAGGAGTTGAGCAGCACTTTCAAATCCTGCATTACCTCCACCAATAACAGCGACATCCATCCCTCCAAACATTGGTGCATCACATGTAGCACAGTAGGTGAGACCTTTGTGTTCAAAAACATCCGCACCTATAGCATTTAATTTTCGTCTATTACTTCCTGTTGCAATGAGGATTGTTTTTGACTGAACTTTTTCTCCTGTATTAAGAGTTACTTCAAATCCAATACCAATCTTTGAAATAGAAGTAACGAGTGAACCTGTTTTGATTTCAAGAACATCATCTGCATAGGCTCTAAGGTGAGCTTCCAGATCTTTTGCGAGTTTAGGTCCTGGAATAGAGGGAGTTCCAATCCAGTTTTGAATATTTTCTGATACCGTACTCTGACTAAGAAAATCTTTTGTTACAAAAAAAGTTTTAATTTTTTTTCGCGCAGCATATACTCCTGCTGCTACTCCTGCTGGACCTCCACCAATGATTACAAGTTCGTACATAATAAAATTCGTTAAAGATAAAAGTTTTTGTATTATACCAGAAAGTTTATAGTAAATAAAAACAAAACACCCCTAAATTTTTCTGGAGTCTGGGTGCTGTAATCAGTGGGTCCCACGATAGAAAAATTTAGGGGTGTTTTATTTATTTTTTTATTTTAACTTTGATCGTCTAAGGAAGGCTGGTACTGCTGACCATTCATCCTCATCTTCTTGTGGAGGAAGAGGTTTGTTGCCACCTTTTGGTTTTTCTTCAGCTACTACAGGAGCAGCTTGTTTTACTTCTTTAACTGTTGGCTCAGATACAATAGGTTCTGGTTCAATTTCTTTCTCTTTTGAAGACATTATGTTAAAGATTTTTGATTTCTCAACTTTCGGTTCATCTTCTCGTGGTCTTATAAAAGATGGAGATTGTTGTGATCTATCAACCTTTCCTTGAAATTCTTCTGGAAATCCTGAGGCAATGATTGTAACTTTAACTTCACCTTTGTTAAGTTTTTCATCTTTGATTGTTCCGAAGATAACTTTTGCATCAGGATCCATTGATTCTGTAATAATCTTAGCTGCATCTTGAATTTCAAACATTGTAAGATCATCGTTACCGGCGATTGAGAAGAGTACGCCACGTGCACCGTTGATAGATACATCAAGGAGAGGGGAGTTAAGTGCAATTCGTGCTGCTTCTTCGGCTCGCTTTTCACCACTCGCAACACCAATTCCCATTAGGGCTGATCCTGCATCTTTAAGAATTGCTTTTACGTCAGCAAAGTCAACGTTAATAATACCTGGAGTTGTAATAAGGTCTGACATTCCTTCTACTGCTTGTTTGAGAACATCATCACACATTGCAAAAGCATTTTTTGCAGTTGTTTCTTTTGAAATATTATTAAGAAGTCTGTCGTTTGGAATTACAATAATGGCATCTACTTCTTGTCGTAGAGCAGCAAGAGCTTCATTTGCAATTCGTGCTCGATGTTGTCCTTCAAAAAAGAAAGGTTTGGTTACAACTGCAACTGTAAGTGCTCCTGATTCTCTTGAAATATTTGCAACAACAGGACTTGCTCCAGATCCTGTTCCTCCTCCAAGTCCACATGAAATAAATACCATGTCAGAACCTTTGATTGCTTCTTGTACTTCTTCTTTAGTTTCTTCAATAGCTTTTCTACCAAGATCAGGACTCATTCCTGTTCCAAGACCTTTGGTTAAGTTTTTTCCAATGTGAATTCTTTTTTTAGCGAGTGAATTATGTAAGTCTTGAGCATCAGTATTGACTGCAATAAAGTCTACACCCTTAACTTTTTGATTAACCATGTGGTTAACGGCATTTCCTCCAGAGCCACCAACTCCGATGACCTTAATTCGTGCAAAACTTTCTACTTCTGGTTTAATTTGTGGCATGTTTGTATCTATTTACCCCTTAAAATAGTAATAGAGTTAGCATACCAGATATATAGAATATATCAATCAAAAATCAAGGAAAAAATGAGAAATTAGGGCAAAAAACGCTTAATATTGCGCACTATTGTCTTAAAGAGTGTTTTGAATAGTTCGGGTACTTTGTGCATAGAAATAGCTTGATCATCATCTGCAAAAGATCCATATACACAAAGACCATAAGATACTGCCCAAGTCGCATCTTTTATCTTGATCGTATTATCACAATTCTTATCTTCAGGCAGACAAGTTATTTTTGCAATTTTTGATGGAAGCTTAAGATATGCTTTCGCAACATCTTCAACCGTCGTAATTCGTGAACCTCCACCTGTTATAATAATTCCAGCAGGGAGCATTCCACTTTTGCCGATTCTTTTAAGGTGAGCATCTACTAAATCAAGCATGTCAGTAAGTCGAGCAGAAACAATGTCATCCAGTTTCTTTTTTGGGAATCCATGGTTCTCACCCTTATCATGATCTTTTTTTATAACTTCAGCATCTTCAAGCGAGACTTGAAGACCAAGAGCAATATCATTTGTTATATCATTTCCACCTATTTGAAATACTTCAAGAGATATAGGTCTATCATCGGCATATACAATTATTGAAAGAGTTTCAGAACCAATGTTTACAAGTAAACATCCTGCGATCCGCTCAGCTTTTGTGAGAGACACAAAGCTAGCTGCAAGCGGAGCAGCAACAACATCTATTATTTCATATCCTGCGTCTTCCACCACTTCTATGAGTCCTTGAATATGTGGTTCAAGAAGAGTAATGAAAAGAATCTTTGCTTCCAATCTAACACCTTTGAGCCCTACTGGGTGACCATGAACTTGTTGTCCGTCTATATAAAAATCAACCGGGGATTCATGAAGAATTCTTCGGTTTTGAATATATTGAAGGGGCAGTTGTTCTCGTGCTTGTGCTACTGCAGATTCAAGGTCGGATTGTGTTATTTCAGAATCAGCTCTTGTAATCATTATTGCACCAGTTGAAACAAAACTTGATAACCCAATACCACCCGCACCCAAAAAAACTTTTTTAATAGAAACACCATTTAGCATTTTTTCTGCACTTTTGATTGATCTTCTGATACTTTTTACTGCGTCTTGGTGATTTGTAATATATCCATGTCGTAAGCCAAAAGCCGGAGTATCACTATATGCAATAACTTCAGGGGTGTGTCCTGTTGAAGAGGCTTTACAAATAACAGTACGAATCGTACTTGTACCAATATCTAAACCTACAATTATGTTAGAAGACATACTTCTTGTTATTGTATGATGTTTTTTTTGAATTGGGAAGTGGAAAAACGTGAAAATTAAAAATCAGTATCAAGTTTGAAAAATTTCTTCATATAAAAATTTTCTTTTGCTGACATTTCGTCACTATGATCAAATCCTTTTAGATGGAGCATTGAGTGAATAATCAAGTAATAAAGATACGAATTTGAATCTAAATTAAATTTAGGTGCCTCTACTTGTGCGGTCTTTGGATTAAGAAAAATCTCACCCATTGTTTCATCAATAGGGAATGATAGTATGTTTGGAATATAATCCTTGCCTCTATATTCTTGGTTTAGAGTTCGCGCTTTTTTTTCTCCTACAATAACAAGAGAAACATCATATGATGTACCTAATATTTCATTTGATATCTTTTCTAAGACAGGAGTTGAGAGAGGGAATTGTGTTTGGGTTGTATTTGAGATATGAAGCATTATCTTCTTCTTGTAGAAACTGAAATTTTACCTAATTTAATTTGTTCATCTCTAACCTCTTTATTTTTAATAGACTTAAGTCTTTTTACTTTTTTTACATAGTCAGAAAGATTTCGTTCTGAATATCGAAGTCCTTTGACTCGTGGAATTATTCCTGATTCTTGTACTTTTCGTGTAAACTTTTTGATGAGGTTAGCATTGTTGTCTTTACCTCCTTTTTTGATTTCTACATTTGTTGCCATAGTCCTGATAAGATAACACGAATTTTAAATACATGCAATAAGCTGCTTTATATTATATATACAGCCGACCCTTTTGGGTCGGCTGTATATAGTAAGTAGGACTAAATTTTAAAGATTCGCTATTTCTTCTTTTTTGCCGCTTTTTTTGTTTCCTTTTCGTTCTTTTTAAGATTTTGAAGGTAATCGACAAGGTTCGTAAGAGGAATAGTCTTTTGTGAATTTGTTTCAAGATGTCGTACACAAATGCTGTTTTCAAGTGCTTCCTTTTGTCCCATAAGCAATATATATTTAACATCTTTTTTATGAGCAAACTGTGTTTGTGTGGACATCTTGTCTCTACCAATAGATTGATGGACAGGAATTCCTGCTTTTCTAAGTATCTCAACAACTTCTAGACTTTTTAATTTTGCACCGTATCCAAGTTGAATAAAATAGATTTCACAATCATCAAATTTCGGTTGTTTACTTTGTGGTACTTGTTTAAATTTTGGGAGTTTGATTGAAACTGAAACCGCTGGTATACCTTTTCGTACAACTGTTTTTTTTGAAATATCATTATATCGTGAACCTGTCGCAAGAATCTTGCCTGTCTTTTCATCTAATATTGTGAATACTGTATGAGTAGAGTAATGAGGATCTCCCAGGATAAATTTATTTATTTCAAAAGGAATATTTTGAGATTCTAAATATTCAATAACTTCTTTAAAGTGATTTCTGTGTTCTTCATTTAGAAATTCAATAGGAGCAGGAGCTTCTTTGAGTAGATGTTGAACACCTTTTACATTACAAGTGACAAGGGTATGTCCGCCAAATTTTAGTAATTCTTTACAATCAGTATTTAATTCAGATAGTTTATTTCTGAAAAAATTAGTTGCATGTTTGTTATATTGGGTCAATGTATCTCTGTCACCTACATTATTTATCTCTACAGATAAATTTTTATAGCCCTCCTCTTTAAGTATTGTATAAGCTGTTTTAATAAGAATTGCTTCCGCGATACTTTTTGGTGTTCCGACTATATGGAGAGAAACAGATTCACCTAACCGTTTTTTTTGCTTTTTTGCGTGTGGATTTTTGATTTCTCCCTTAGAATAAAAGAGTATAGGCATTTGTCTCTTTTTCTGTTCATCACTATTTGAATGTCTAAGAAGGGCAACAGCTTCTTCTATTTTGGGTAGATGAGAATGCTCAAAATCCTTGAAATTCTTTATTTTCTGGGCTTTTTCGTGGTCATCTTTCTCAATATGGCTTAAATCAAGGCCTTCGAACCCATAATATTGTGAAATAACGAACGCGTTATCCACTTTTGTGCTTTTTTTTGCTGTCATGTAGCTCAAATTTAATAACTTCCTGGCAAAAAGTCAATTTTTGAGGGAGGAAAGAGTCTCATGAAGGCTTTTCCGACTACAAAAGACTCTTTCAGAGGTCCCCAGCTTCTGGAGTCTAAACTTGCGAGTCTATTATCACCCATAACGAAATATTCATCGTTTGCGAGAGTTGTTTCTACATAACTCTCTTTTTCAAACTCAATATAGGGTTCTTCTAGAGTGGTGAAATTTTGTTCTCCAGGTCTTTTTATTTCAACTTTTGTTCCTGTTATTTTAATTGTTTCTCCAGGTAATGCGATTACACGTTTTATGAAGTATCTTGAGGGTATAAGAGGATATTTAAAGATAATCACATCACCTCTTTTGGGATGACCTAATTCATACGAGAGTTGATCTACTATAAGATATTCATTTGTATGAAAGGTTGGTTCCATGGATGCTCCATTAACAACGAATGGTTGTGCTATAAAAGTTCTTACAAGAAATACCATAAGAAGAGATGTTCCTATTAATACCGTGTACTCGCGAACTGTTTTAAAAATTTTTTCTTTCATTTGTTAGTATGATACTTTATTTTTGTGGTATAGTCTAATTATATGAAAATACTTGTAGGTCTTGGAAACATTGGAGAAAAATATATCGGAACTCGACATAATGTTGGACGAGACTTTCTTATTTGGTTTGCAAAAAAAAACTCGTTTTCTGATTTCAAAAAAGACTCTTTTTTGAATGCACTTGTATCTACAGGAGAATTTTCAAGAAAGAAATACACAATAATTCTTCCTGAGACTTATATGAATCTTTCAGGACAAACTGTAAAGAATATTTTTGATAAGTGGAGTGAAATTTCAAAAGAAGATGTTGTTATTATTCATGATGATATCGATATTAATTTTGGAGAAATAAAAGTCTCAAAGGATGCTGGTCACGGAGGGCATAATGGTATTAAATCTATTCAACAAGAAACAAAAGAAAATTTTACACGTATTAGAATTGGTATTTGTCCAAAAACATTTTTAGGAACATTTAAAAAGCCTCATAAGGATAATGTTGCAGATTTTGTTTTAAAGAAGTTTGGAATCATGGAGAGAGGGGAGATAGATACGATTTTTAATAAAATTACTTTATTAATATAAAAAATTGTTCCTTAAAGATTTTTGAGTTAATATAAATCCGATATCTTTACGGTAATGAATAAATGCACCTTGACCCAGCAAATAGAAAATGCGCGTGCAAGAATCATTCAATATGACAATCAAATTGATGGATCATTGCGTGAGCAAATCGATTCTTCTGAAAGTTCTCTGGTTAGAGAAAGGCTTGTAAGGATGCGGCAACATCTCATCGCGTTACGCGGGAGACTTGCTTGTTTCCTTATTATGAGCAGTGCAAGTGTTCCAAAGCCAAATAACCGCTGATTTTCAAAGGAAAAGCAAAACGGGCGACCTTTTCAGGTCACCCGTTTTCCTATATGTATTAACTATTACTCACTTACTTTTGTAGAAAGTGTCATTCGTTGTTCTTTTGGTTCAAATAATGTGATTTTGAAATCATATGCTTTACCAAGTTCGAGTGTCTCTCGAAGTTTTTCTTCACTTTCAAATTCTGAAATATGGATAAGTCCAGCTACTCCTTCTTCAATAGATGCTAATGCTCCGTGTTTGTTGAATTTAATCACAACACCCTTAACAACATCACCTTTTTTGAATTTGTTTGCAGCTGTTGTCCAAGGATTTTCTTTTAGTTGTTTGATAGAAAGGGAAACTTTTCCATTTTTAATATCAATAACTTTTACTTTAACTTTGTCTCCAACTGAGAAGAGTTTCTTTGGATCTTCTACAAGTGACCAGTCAAGTTCTGAGATATGAACGAGACCTTCTAGATTATCTTCAATTTTTACGAATACTCCGAATTCAACTACTCCTGTAATTGTTCCTGGAAGTACATCTCCTAATTCATATTTTTCTGCTTTTTTAACTTCTGCTTCTTCTCCGCCAGTGTGTTTTTCTGAGAAAATAAGCTTTCCATCATCTTGTGTAGCACCAATAATTGTTACAACAATTTTTTGCCCGATAAGTCTTCTTAATTCTTCAAGAATTCTATCTTTATCACCATCTGTTACTCGAGGGTAGTGAGCTGCAGAGAGTTGTGAAGCAGGAAGAAATCCTTGGAGACCTTGCCATGAAAGAAGAAGTCCTCCTTTGTTTGCATCCTGGATTGTAAGTTCAAGAGGAGTTTTATCTTTGATTGCTTGTTCAACTTCTTCCCATACCATTGCTTGTTTTGCTTCTTTAAGTGAAAGTTCAACATATCCAGTATTACTTTTTATATCTACAACTTTTGCAGAAACAGTATCAGCAACATGAAGTTTTCGAATCATATCCCGAGCAATAATAAATTCTCGTCCATAGATGATACCTGTTCCAAAAGGAGAGAGGTCAATATAGATTGCATTTTTATCGATTGAAATAACTGGACCCTCCACAACATCACCTTCTTGAGGTGGATTAGGAAGATCTGCAAAATATGTTTGCATTACACTTTGGTTTTCTTTATCCATAATTTTATAAAACACTTCGTGTTATCTTGGATCAAATCGAAGATAACATAAGGTGTTCACTTGTTTATTTAATTTAATAATGAGGTCTGTATATTCGTATATTCTCGTATGTAGTTAAAGCAGGAGAACCTACTCGCTCGTACATTACACTCGTGTTCATATACACAGGGTTACTCTGTTTTTTTCTAATAAAACGGAGTGAAATAAAAATACCATAAAAGATGAGAAAAGGGAAGAGCTTTCTATTATCCTCGTTGTTTCTGGGTCTTGTAATAAAACAAGGAGATCTCGTGACAAATAAAGGGTGAAACATTAATATAAATATGATGCCAAAGTAGCTCAGTTGGTAGAGCAATGCTTTCGTAAAGCAGAGGTCGCGAGTTCAATTCTCGCCTTTGGCTCAATCTATGTGTGTAAAAAATTCTACAAATATAAATAATAACCAAAAACCAAGGAGCATATAGGATTCTTTTTTTGAAATAGATTTTCCTGATTTCATAAAATAAAATAATGTAAAGGCAGCAATTATCATAAACATTCCTGTTATATAGATAATTCTTTGCGGGAAGAAGAAAGGGCTAACAAGGGCAAGAATTCCAACGACAATTGTACAGTCTGCAAGTACAGTTCCAAGAATATCTCCGATAGCAAGAGAATCATCTCGTTTTTTTACAGACTTAATTGAGAAAAATAATTCGGGCATTGTTGTTCCTAAACCAACAATAAGCATACCGATTAATGCGGGACTTATTTTTAAAGTTTGTGCAAGTAAAGAAGCAGATTCCACTGTAAAGTGTGCACCGAGTAATAATAAAAACATACTAAACATGAGCTTAAGCGTAATTACAAATACACTTGATTTTTTATTTAATGGCACTGTTGCATCAGTACTTTCTTTAAGTGCTATGTAATAAAAGATAGAACCCGTAATCATGAGTACAAGTCCTTCTATTCTGGAGTAATACCCATCAAATCCAAGGAAAATAGGAACAAGAAGTATAAAGGGGTATGTTGTATGATTCTTTAATATTTTACTTTCAACTTTTAATGCTCTGTTACTATAGAAGACAAGAATTGCAAATATAAGCGTTAAGTCTGCAATATTTGAACCAAATAATACACTTAGACCAAAGGATGATTGTCCTTGAATCGCTGAATTCAACGCTATAAATGTTTCTGGAAGTATTGAAATTACTGCAACAATAATAAAACCAACAGTATATTTTGAAAGATTAAAACTTTCAGCTAGTTTTGCGGCATGTGTGGTTGCAGTTGTTGCTCCTTTTATTACTAAAAACAAAGAAACGAAAAAAATAAATAAATGTGTAACCATTTTTACTATTCTAGCATTGAATATTTTTAAATAAAACATACCGAATTAACACAAAAGTTTAAGGTGACACTTCATAAAAAAATGCTATAATGCTGCCATGATTATTACATATGACGGAGTTGAATCAGTTAAGATTTCACACGGGGACTTTACGATTGCTTTGAACCCGATTTCAAAAGAGTCAAAATTTAAATTAGCAAACTTTGGAAGTGATGTTGTTCTTATAACTGCAAACCACCCAGATTTAAATGGAGCCGATACTGCAACAAGACAAGGTAAGGAACCATTTATTGTTAAGGGTCCTGGTGAATATGAAGTAAGAGGAATGTTTGTTAGAGGGTGGGCATCAAAGACCGTGTATGATGGGGAAGAGAGAATAAATACTGTATACACTTTTGAATTAGATGGAATAAAGGTTCTCTATTTAGGTGCTATTTCAGATAAAGATCTTGATTCAAAAGCAAAAGAAGAAATAGGAGATGTTGATATTGTAATAGTTCCTATTGGAGGAGGGGATGTTTTAAATGCAGAAGAGGCATACAAGATAGCATCAAAAAGAGAGGCAAAACTTATAATACCTATTCACTTTGGTGTCGTAGGACAAAAAGATGCATTAGAAAAATTTCTTAAAGAAGCTGACTCAAAAGATGTAAAACCAGTTGATAAACTTACAATTAAAAAGAAAGATTTGATTGGCAAAGAAGGAGAGGTTGTCGTGCTGTCATCATCATTATAAAATATAGATATGAAAAAATACATTGAAAATCTAAAACAAAAATCATATGTAGAAAAAAGCAATTTTGCTTTTTTCGCCTCTCTAATTATCACAGGTATGATTGCACTTGTTTGGTTTTTAGTTATTTTTGCAAGTCCAGAATCTTATTTTGAACCAAAACAAAACGAAGCTCAAAACCTTGCAAATACAGGAAGTTTGTTTGATGTATTTAAGGAGGGACTCAAATAATTATTAGTGTGATATAATCCTCGGATATGGCAAAAAAGAATTCAGAAAACCAAGCACCACAAGAAGAATTTAAAGGAACTCAAATAATAGATGCACCAATTAGTGAGGAAATGAAACGATCGTATCTTGACTATGCGATGTCTGTTATTACACAGCGTGCTTTGCCTGATGCTCGTGATGGACTAAAGCCTGTACACAGAAGAATTCTTTTTTCAATGCAAAAAAATGGTCTTACTCATACTGCTAAATTTAGAAAATCTGCAACCGTAGTTGGAGATGTGATCGGATCATATCACCCTCATGGTGATGCTGCTGTATATGAGGCTATGGTAAAACTCGCACAGCCTTTTGCTACAAGATATCCACTTGTGTTTGGTCAAGGTAACTTTGGTTCTATTGATGGTGACCCTGCTGCTGCTCACCGATATACAGAAGCACGAATGAGTAAGATTGCTGCTGAACTAATGAGAGATATTGAAAAAGAAACAGTAGATTTTAGACCAAACTACGATGCAACAAAAAAAGAGCCAACAGTTCTTCCAACTGCAGTACCTGCACTTTTGTTAAACGGAACACTTGGAATTGCTGTGGGTATGGCCTCAAACATTCCTCCTCATAATCTCGGTGAACTTATTGATGCGAGCGTATATCTTATAGATAATCCAGAAGCTTCAAACGAGGATCTTTTTGATTTTGTAAAAGGTCCTGACTATCCAACTGGTGGTGTTATCTTTAATCAAAAGGATATTCATAATGCATATATTCATGGCCGAGGAGGAGTTGTATGTAGAGGTGAAGCTGAGATTGTAGAACTCAAATCAGGCGCATTCCAAATTATAATTACTTCAATACCTTATAGAGTAAACAAAGCGGAGATGATTACTAAGATTGCCGAACTTGTTAAGGATAAAAAACTTGAAGGAATCAAAGATATTAGAGATGAATCAACTGATGATATTCGAGTCGTAATTGATATCAAACCAAGTGCACATCCTCAAAATGTTCTTAACTATATTTATAAACATACTCAATTAGAAGATACATTCCATTTTAATATGGTTGCTCTCGTTGATGGTGTTCCTCAAACACTTTCTCTCAAGGCAGCTCTTAAAGAATTTATCAGACATAGATTTGAAGTTGTAACTCGAAGAACTAAGTTTGACCTTAATAAAGCGTTGGACAGAGAACATATTCTTCTTGGTCTTAAGAAAGCTCTTGATCATATAGACGAGATTATTAAAGTTATCAAGGCATCAAAAGATACTCCGACAGCTCATGATAACTTGATGAAAAAGTTTAAATTTTCTGATAGACAAGCAGAAGCTATTCTTGAAATGAAACTTCAAAAGCTTGCAGGTCTTGAACGAAAGAAAATTGAAGATGAACTCAAAGCTGTACAAGCACTTATTAAAGAACTTAAAGAACTTCTTGAAAGTGAGAAAAAAATGAAAACACTTGTAAAAAAAGAACTTTCAGATGTTCAAGAAAAATATGGTGATGAGCGAAGAACAAAGGTTGTAAAACATGGTGTAAAAAATCTTTCGCAAGAAGATTTAATTCCTGATGATCCAACGGTACTCGTACTTTCAAAGGGTGGTTACATCAAGAGAACTGATCCAAATGAATATAAACAACAACGACGAGGAGGAGTTGGGGTTGTTGATTTGAATACAAAAGAAGAAGACTTTGTACAAAACTTCCTTAGTACAACGAATCATAGTGACCTCCTATTTTTTACTGATAAAGGTAAAGTATATCAATTGAAAACATATGACATCCCTGAAGGTAAGAGAGCAACAAGAGGTAAGTCAATTGCAAACTTCCTTTCTATTGCACAAGACGAACACATTACATCCATTCTTCCTATGCCAAAGGAAATCAAAAAATCAGATGATCTGTCTGTAACTATGGTGACGCGAAACGGTATTGCTAAGAAGGTTGAAGCTGCAAGCTTTTATGATGTACGACGAAATGGAATCATTGCAATTGGGCTTAAAGATGACGATGCACTTGTAGAAGCTATGTTTACGAGCAAGGGAGATACTGTTGTTGTTGCAAGTAAAAAAGGTCAATCAATTAGATTTAAAGAATCTGATATTAGACAAATGGGTAGAACAGCTGCTGGTGTACGAGGATTTAATTTAAAAAAGAGCGATGAAGTTATTAGTGCCGGAGTTGTTACAAAAGAATCTGTGAATCCTAGATTATTCACCTTTTCTTCAAAGGGATACGGAAAACAAACCTCAATGAAAGAATATAAAATTCAAAATAGAGGTGGTTCTGGTATTAAAACTGCAAGTATTACATCAAAGAACGGTGACCTCGTTGCTGGAAAGGTTGTTACAGATGAAGTAGAAGAAGTTGTTGCGATCTCCAAAAATGGACAAGTGATTCGGGTTGCATTAAACGAAATTCCAAATCTAGGACGACAAACTCAAGGAGTTAGAGTGATGAAACTTAGAGAAGGTGATGAGATTGCATCTATTGTGTGTTTTTAAATAAATTAAAACAAAACTGCTGAAATATTTTTTGAGTCTGGGCGCCGCAATCGGCAAGTCCTACGAAAAAATATTTCAGCAGTTTTGTTTCTCTTTCAAAAAACTTTTTATCTTATATAATGTATACATATGTTTAGTACACCATCTATATGCGTATCTCAATTTAATGTTGAACCAGGAATGGTTTGTGCAGATTTGGGTTCTGGAACAGGAGAATATTCACTAGAACTTTCACATAGAGTTGGACCTACAGGAAAAGTTTTTGCTGTGGATGTTCAAAAGGGCCTTGTTGAGAAACT
>CAZDRR010000019.1:0-12907 GCA_964507955.1 uncultured Candidatus Saccharibacteria bacterium
TCCGCACCTACCTAAATTACTCTAAATAACAGCTCCGCACCTACCTAAATTACTCTAAATAACAGCTCCGCACCTACCTAAATTACTCATTTAGTTTTTATATAAATTTTTAAAGAAAGAGATTTAATGATCTATAGAATCTTTCTTATGGATTATAAATTAATATATAAATTTAAAAATAAAAAATTAACAACACGGTGTTTTAATTTTTTATTTTTTTTTAAAAAATAAAAAAAATTTATTTACTAAAATAGATGAAATTTTAATAAAGTTGTTAAAAAAAAAATTGACGTAATTGATTAAAGGTAATAGGTTAAAAAAAGAAAAATAATTTTTATAAAAATTTTTTACATATATTTGAAAAGTAGAATTTTTTAAAATTAAACCCATAATTAAAAAAAAAAAAAAAATGAAAAAAATACCAACAGTATCGATTAAATTAGTCAATAAAACCATAACTTCGATAAAAAGTCAATGATGGCCAAAATGAAAAAAAAAAGGTGCAGTGATTATATTTCCGAATCGATAAATTCAATAGATTAAAAACTCGTACACGAAAAGATGATCAGGCTTGAACTGATATTTTTTAATTTAATTTAAAAATTTTGCTTAAATTACATCTTTTATTTTTATGTATTTTAAAGCAAACCAGAAAGAATTGAACTTTCTAAAAGTCGATTATGAGTCGCTTCTTCCGCCAGGATTGGTTTGTTAATGAAGATGACGGGACTCGAACCCGCGACCCACGGATTAAAAGTCCGATGTTCTACCAACTGAACTACATCTCCTTAATAGAATTGAAATAGAATGAATAAAAGATTTAAACTAAATATTATTTTTAACTCCAAAACTTACACTTTGATCATTAAAAAAATATTATAACTCGTAGTCTTCGATTCGTTTTTAAGAAAATAAAAAGATAAACTTCTTACTTTATATAGTATTCAGTAATTATTAAATCTTAATTTAACTTAACAACTTACTTTATTAAAAATAATTGTCAAATCAGGGATTAATCTATCTCGGTCCTCTCGTACTAGAGCAAGATTCTTTTTTTTTTCTAACTTAACAGCAGATAGGGACCGAACTGTCTCACGACGTTCTAAACCCAGCTCACGTACCATTTTAACGGTAGAACAGACCGACCCTTGGAAGATTATTCTCAACCAGGATATGATGAGCCGACATCGAGGTGCCAATCAACTCCGTCGATGGGAACTCTTGGGAGTCATTAGCCTGTTATCCCTAGCGTACCTTTTATCCGTTAATCGATATCTTTATCAATAAAATATATCGGGTCACTATGACAGGCAATTTTACCCTTTTAAAACTTGTAAGTTTTAAAATCAAGTCTAACTTTATTCATTATAATAATCACGTAATAAATTACGTTTAATTAAACTATTGCACACCCCCGTTACTTTTTAGGAGGCCACCGCCCCAGTGAAACTAGCATCCTTACAGTATAAAAAAAAGCATTTATATTTTTTTTAAAAACAAATTTTAATATATATGGTTTAACGATCGCTCTTCCATACAATATTAAAAGTTTGTAATAATATAAGGTTCTAGTAAAGGTGCATAGGGTCTTTCCGTCCCGCTGTACTCTTTAGGCATTTTCACCTAAAATTCAATTTCACTGAATTATGACTGGAGACAGTGAGGCAGTCGTTACGCCATTCATGCAGGACGGAACTTACCCGCCAAGGAATTTCGCTACCTTCGGACCGTCAGGGTTACAGCCGCCGTTTACTGGGACTTAAACTAATAAGCTATACTTATAGTTTTTTATCTTACAGCACTGGGCAGGCGTCAGACTCTATACATCATTATAAAATTTAGCAGAGTCCTGTGTTTTTAGTAAACAGTCGCTACCTCCTCTTTTTAGTTACTAATTGTAGTCCTCCTTCTCCCGAAGTTACGGAGTTATTTTGCCGAGTTCCTTCAATCACATTCTTTCATTACCTTTGTATATTCTACTCACTCACCTGTGTCGGATTTTATACGTTAAATTTACTATTTTATTTCTAGTTCTAATTAAAAATTTAACATCTATAACTTTATTGATAATTATACATTTAATTAAAAGTAATAATAGTGAACTCTTTGAACATACGACTTTCATCTTTTTCTAAGAGAACGGGTTTTACACCAAGGTTATCCCTTGTGGTGAAACTTTAGAATTTTCGGTAATAACTAATTTAAAGTTATTTATCGTTACTAATGCTAACATAATTAAAATTGATTTCTCGAAAAAATTTTACAATTTTTCTTCAACGAAATACAACTCACTCTGCTACCAAAAAAAATTTTGGAATTTCGGTTAATAGTTTTAATATCCCTACATTATCGAAAAAAAACTAAAATTTATTTTTAATCATAATAATCTACTAAAATAGTGAGCTTTTACGCTTTCTTTAATGAATGGCTGCTTCCAAGCCTATCTCCTAAATAGTATATTAGTTTTCATTCTTTTTACTTAACTATTATTAAATACCTTAATTACCAATCTGGGCTGTTTCCCTCTTGACATATCACCTTTGCGCGATTACGTCTGAACTGATGTATTAAAAAATTCATATTTCTAGCTTCTAAAAACACTACGTCTTTTGAAAATGTTTTGTTTTAAGATTACTTTACCTTAAATTTTTAATCACATCATTATTACTTAAATAATTTTCGCAGAGAACCAGCTATCACTGATCTTGATTAGCCTTTCACCCCTAATTACAAATCATCTCAGAATTTTGCAACATTCACGAGTTCAGTCCATTAATATGACTTGTTCATAATTAGATCGATCAGCTTCGGGTCTAATAAAAGTAACTTTAGATATCTTCATTTCGCCTATTTAATTAATTAAGCTTGCTACTTTTATTAACTCGTTAGCCCATTATGCAAAAGGTACGTTATAGCTAATGCATTAACAGATTAAACATTAAGTTTCAGGGTCTTTTAACTTTTCTTTTATAATAGCTTTTAACCTTTCGTTCACACTACTCTTCTCTATCAATATTAGATAATTTAACCTTAAAAGTTGATTCTTTTATATTCAATTGTATAATTTCATTTTACAATTTACTCAAAAACACTTATAAATAAAAATTAATTAAATAAAAATTAATTAAATAAAAATTTCTTAAAAAAATTTAAAAAATAAAATACTTTTTTAAAAGCTAAAATTAAAAGTAATTTATAAAACGAAATTAGTCATTTTAAACTAAAAGGATTTCATGAAAATTCTTTACCATTTCATAATTTTAAAAAAAATCTAATAAAAAAAAATAAAAAGACTAAATACATAAATAAAAAATAAAAATCGCCTGAATCTACTAATTCAAAACCAAATTTCTCAGTAATTAAAAAACCTAAAAAACCGGCGAAAAGTGCAGCAGCCCCTCCAGAAACAATATCATATTGAGGAACTCTAGAATACTTAAGTTTAGTGTATATTCTTTCTTTACGTAAAAAGTTAATATCAAATAAATTTCATAATTTATTTGATTTGAAAATTTGATTAAAATTATTTTTAGAAAAATTTTTTATAAGTTTTTTAAGAGATTTTTCATCATAACGATTCTCTAAATTCATTAAATAATCGTAAACAGATTTACCAAAAAAAGTAGCCTCCGTAACTCTTCTTTTTACTTTTAAACGAGGTTTATAAACGTTTTTAACAAAATTTTTTTCAGTTTTAGACAAAAACTCAGCGCTATTGGTAAAATTATATTTAATTGTAAATTTTTTTTGATTTGTAAGTAATTCGTTAGTCATTAACTCTTCTTTTTTTAAAATAAATTTTTTATGAAGGTTAAAATTAAAAGAAGTTTTAATTTTTTTTAAAAATAAAATATATCGAAATATTCAATATTGATTAGAGTTCGTTAAATTTTGTTTAGAAATATCTAAAATTATGTGCGATGGGAATTTCATTAATTAAAAAATTAAATTAAATTATTATTTAAAGAGAGCAGATCGGTATTATTTTTATTTCTTAAATTTAAAATAAATTTATTTTTATATAAAAACTCAGTATTATTTTTAAATAAAAAAAAATTGAAATTTTTAAAAAATTTATTAATACAAAAATTAAGTATTAAAGAAAATGTATAATCAAAAAAGAGAAAATTTTTATATAAATTTAAAAAAACAAAAAAAAAATCTAAATTTAATAAATTAAAAAAATAAAAAGTTTTATTTTTAATAATAAAATTTTTATTATTTTTTAAAAAAATAGTTAAAGTATTACGGAGATAAAAATTTTTAAATAAAATTTTATTATTAAGAGAATAGCAAAAAAAAAATTTATCAGAAAAAAAATTATTAAACTTAGTTAAAAAAAAATTTTTACTAACAAATAAACTAAAATATTTTGGAGTGCTTCAAATTAATTTATAAAAAAAAATAAAATTAAAAAAAAAATAAAATTTATCAGTTAATGCTAATAAGTAAATAAAAATATTTAAATATCTAAAAATATTATTTTGTAAATTTAAAATTATAAAATTGGTAAAATTATATCTATAAGGCATTAAAAAGTACAATTATATCACATTAAATTTAATTATTAAGTTCACTTAGTCAAGAGTATTTATCAAAGGAAACAGGTTTAGTGTAGTCAGTAAAAAATCGATCATTTATACCTCAAACACTATTAGAATTATTTAAAAAAACAAAATGAGTACATCAAAGAAAAAAAAGATCTCTTTTCATAAAATATACAATAATCGGCATTCAATGGTGGTAACGTCCGCAAATTTCCATGCATTGACCTCAAAAGATTCCCGAGACTAAGAATATCATAACTTTATGCGAAGAGTAACCCGGTACGCAATCAATCTTAATACCGGCTGACGGTATAGCTCAAGAATGGATTACATCTTTAGAAGAAGCTAAAATTTGGACTCTCATTTCAATAGGTAAGGCTATAGCACCGGTGGCGTGTAGTCTAATCATATTAGTAATTCCTTTTCTCATAGGTCTATATTGATTTTTATAAAGTTCTGAATTAGATTGTAAAGAATTGATTGAATTATTATTAAAAAAGTAATAAGTTAGGTAATCATTAATGAAACTTAAATTTAAAAAATCAGAATAAGTAGTTAAAAAAGATTTTACTACAGTAAAATTAAAAAAATTTAAAGAATTATAATAAATATCTCTAGAGTATTCGTTATTGTATATAATAGGGTCGGTAAATAAAAAACTTGCTTTAACTTCATTAATTAAAGGATTTGAAGGATTACTTGTTAAATAAAAAGGTAGATTAATTATTTTATTAGTATTAGATAAAAACTCACGATATAGATATTCTCTTTTCGTTAAAATATCGATTAAAGTACCTACACTATAATAATACGATTGAATAGAATTTTGAGGTTTTCAATTTAATTTAGCATAAGTGCTATTACTTGAATGAGAAGGGGTAAAAAGATAATTATGATAGTTTATAAAATAAAAATCATTTCAGTATCAATTCATTAAATTTAATAAATTGAAAGAAGCTGTAATTTTATTATCATTTTGTTCTAAAATATCGAAAACAATGTTATTTTTATATCAAGAAGAGTTTCTTGCGTAAAAATAAGGTGTATACACTCAATTCGGTAAATAACTTCTCCGAGCTCTAGACAAACGTAATAAATAAGTTTCACTCTCGTTTAAAGAATCACTATCATCGGAATTAAATTCAAAATTTTTAGAAAAATACGGCATACCGTAAATAGCGTAACGAGAAGATGAAGAAGGTTGTACCTCACATACACCTCATTTAGCAAATCAATCAAATCAAAAATAACGAGATGAGTCGCTTTTCATAGCTAGTAAGAAAGGGAAATCAAAAAAATAAAAGTTTAAAGATGTATTAGAGTCGTAAAAAGAATTAAAATATCCTTGAAAAGAATTTTTATAAAAATTAATTTTAAAAAAATTTTCTTTGGTTTTTCCTAATAATTTTTCATACTGAATTCTAGAAGAACTGATAAAAGGTTGTTTAATATAAAAATTAGCAAAGTCTGATAATTTAGTATTAGAACGACTTTCGTCAAATCGAGTTTTAAAAACTTTTTGAATAGAATTATAAGTAACAATTGAATTTTTAACAGTATTTCTTAAATTTAAAGAGTTATTAAATCTTAATAATTTATTTGAATTAAAATTATTATCAATATTAAAAAAAGAAATATCTAAATTATCGAGAGTTAATTTATCTAAAAAATTAGAAGAAAGGTTGTTCATGTTAAAATTATTTTCATCGGAAAATCAAGAAAATCCAGTGTAATCTGATCTAAATGAATCGAATACGTAGAAATAGCTATATGGTTGAAAGTAAGAATTATTTAAATTTAAAAACAATTTATTGTTATTGTTGTAAAAATGATTTAAAAATTTTAAAGATTCGTAACTTTCTTCTATATCGTTTAAAGCGTTAAAAATGTGAAACATGAAAAAATCTTTAGATTTTAAAAGGTTGGCGGGGCTTATAAAATCATCTAGGTATAAAGAGTTAATGTAAGGATCTCCGAAAGAATTAGTATCTTTGAAAAAAGGGGAAAATAGAATTTTAGTTTGAGCATGTTCGTTTCTCTCAAATTTGTTATAAAAGTTAGAGAATTTATTAAAATAATCATAATCGTAATAATCTTTAGATAGAGTTAAATATTCATCATGGTTGTAAATCGAGTAATTAGATTCTCAATAAGAATCTTCAAGCATCTCCAAAGCTTGTCAATTTCTAAAATCATAATCATAGTAAAAATTAAACATGGGTAGATAAAAAGACTTATTAACGGTATTGTAGATAGAATCGTTATAGAATCTTCACTCTACGTTAGAATTAGATCAATAAAAATTTCAATAAATACCAAACAATGGAGAAGCTCCCATATCTCCTTCACTTTGAAAAAGTCTAGGAGTATTTCCACTTTGAGAATTTTTTAAATCGTCGTAATTGAATAAATTAACAGAAGGATTATTTGAAATGATAGGAGAGTATGGATAATCGAGAGAAAATCTCGCCGATAAATATTTCATAGAAGTAGAGGGACTTATTCATTCATTATTAGATAAATTAAAAAAATTTAAGTTATTTAAACCAGAATTTGCATTGGATTCATTAAAATATTCATTTAAAGTGTTAAAATTCATCGAATGGTTATAATTATCTAATGAAGGTGAGTTTTTAACAAATTTTCGAACAAATCTTTCCGAATTTAATAAAAAATTATTCGAAGAAAAAACATTAGAGGTTTTATAGTTAAAGTTTTTATTGAAAAAATAGTCTTTAATTTCAGCATTATTATCAATTAAAGATAAATCATTAAATTGATTTAAAATATTTAAGTTTGAAAAATTACTTAAATAAACATTATTATCTAGTTTAGTATTAAAAATTTTATAGACAGGGTATAAAATTTTATTTTTAGTTTTATCATTTAAAGAAGAAATAATATCAGAATAAGAAAAAAATTTACCTAATCTGTAATTATTTAAATCATTAGAGTTGTTCAGTTGGCTAAAAATAGAGTAAATTCTCGAGGAATCGTGTGATAAATTGGAATTTTTATTTTTTTTTAAAAAAGAATAAGAATTAAAATCATTTTCATTATTTTTAATAACGTTAGTTTTATAATTAAAATTGGCAATTTTATTAACACTTTTTAAGTCTAAAAAAGTTGATTGATTGTTGATTAAAGAAGTTGTAGATAAGAAATTATGTTGTCTTTTCAATCCATACAAATAAGAATCAGAAAAATTTAAATCATTTAGGTAAAGATTCGATAAGAGTTTGTATTTTGAAGAAAAATTATTGGGTATGAAATTCAAATTAGAAGTATAAGTTTTAGAAAACATTCTAATTTTTTTAAAAGCATTAATTTCTTGGATAGAACTTGATCCTAAATCGTTAAAATTATAAAAATTAAGTAATTTGTAATTATCGGATGGAATAACAAGCATGTGAGCAGGTGTTACAACTTGGTCATTAGATTTGTTTTGATAATATTTTCACAAGTTATTAGAAGTTAAGTTAGTATCGGAACTTTTCGTATATTTTAAAGAATTACCAATAAAAGCTGAATACGAAGGTTTAACATTATAATTTAAATCAATATCCTTAGGATAATAATATTCTCAACCCCATTGATAAGCTCTAATACCTACGACTAATTCTGTTGTACCAAAACCGTCGTAATAATCAACAGCATCCGTTGATTCATTTACAATAATAGAAGTAGCTCAAGCAACGGGTACAGTGGCTGTAATTAAATCTCCACATTTAGATCTACTAACTCCTCTGGTTTCTCGTCTAGGTCGAATACGCATGTTGCATCATCTAACTGTACATAAAAATGTAAGGAAGAAAAAAACGATAATAAATATGAAAATAAATCAGAGTCAGTACTGAAAAACTGCAATATGGGTAAATCACAAGTCAGAGTGTATAAAAGATGGTGAAGCGATAAAAGGTTCGGGATAGGCTAATTTAACATTAGGAACAGAATAATGATAAATAGAAGAAATATTTTCAAGGTTTTGAAAAATGCTAATTTCGTCTATTTTGTCGATATAAGTAATTAAAGATTTAGTATATAGATCAGAATCATCGAAGAAAGACAAAACAGTAGAATTTGAAAAATTAACTAAAGGGAAAAAGTTATTTGAAGTATAATTGAAAAAATTGTAAGAAACTAAAGAATCTATAAAAAAGTTAAAAATAAAAAAACTATCTAAAAAAAAATTATTTAGAGTAGAGCTATCTAATAAAAAATTGGTAAAAAGAGGATTGGTGGGGAGAAAATTGTCTCCAAAAAAATTAGCTACCGAAGAAGAAGAGTTATTTAAAAAAAATTTATTCTCGAAAAAAGAAGAAGTTTGGAAATTTTCTATAAAAATGTTGTTTGTACTTGAGAATTCAAAAACAGAGGGGAATTTCATCAGTTAAAAAATTAAAAGTAATTAATTTATAAAATTATAATTAAACAAGATAAACGTATTATAAGACAATAGAAAAAAGACTTAAAAATTTTTTTCTTTTTATAGAAAAAGGTACAGGTCCGTAAAGATATTTTGACTTAACGTCTTGTTTTTTTTTTAATAAAATAGTGTTATTGGAAGAAAAATATATAGAAGAGCCGTCATGTTTTTTAGTATTAAAACGCGATCTTATTAATAAACCTCTACAAATATCGCCTTTTTTATTATATTTGACTTTAAAACCTTTATATTCAATTCTAGGAGGTTCAACAACTCTTGCGGTAGCTTTTATAAAAAATCCTATTTTAGTAGTTTTTCGATAAAAACCTTTGTATAGGTGAAAAACTTGCAATCAACGGACATTGGTATTATCCGATACACTTAATCAAGTTTGTTTAAAAATCATTATTTTTAGGTAGTTTTTTTTTTAATCAAACCCTAGCACCAGCGGAAGTATTTTGTTGTCGAAGAAAATTTTGATTTCTAATAAAAAAAGTAGAATTAACTTCATTTAGTATATTAATATTTTTTAATTGACTTAAATTAAGAAAAACAAAAACTCGTTTTATCAAAAAACATAGATTAATAGAACCAAAAATACCGTAAAATAACATAAAATTAATTATAAAAAAACCAAACGAATTATTATAGAAATAAATTTCTCTGAGTAAATTTAAGTCAGTAATAGAATATGAATAATAAAAAGAATAATAATTATATCAACTTAAAAAAAAAAACCAAGTTTTTTTTAATTGATAATTTAAGTTAATGTCATTGGGTGTTGAAATGAAAAAAAAAAAAATGAAAATAAAAAAAATGAAAAATAAAAATAAAAATAAATATCTACTGGATAAGTCAAAAAAAGATTTTTGATGAAGAAAATTTGAAAAATGTAATATAAAAATAAAAAAAACTAAACCTACACCCAAATCAATAACTCAAAGAAAACCAATAAAAATGTCGGCATCATCTAATAATAATAAAAAACCTAAAGATAATAAATAAATACCGGCTATATACCATAATGTAACGATGTTGATTGAATTTATAAAAAAAATTAAAGAAATTACAATTAGTATTTGTAAGAAAAAAACCTCATTAAGCATACTTTATACACATTAAAAAAAATTAGTTTTTTGCAAAAGAGTAATTAATTACGGTAGTTTCAAAGGGTTCAAAATTTAAATAATTTAAATCATTTAATTTTATAGAACTAGGTTTAACGAAACGGAATAAAGTTAATCCTTTTTGTCGAGTGTAGATTAATCTAGAAATTTCATATAAATAGAAGTTTAGTCTTGTATTATATCTGCTAATACCAAAAGTATTTCGTACAACAGCTTTACCTTGTCTTAAACTATCAAAAATCATAATAAAAAAAGCAATTAAACCAGCGACGCTTAGCATATGTCCGGCAGAAATTACACTATGTCAACCACCCATTGAAGCAGGGTAATCTAAAACTCTTCTGGGCATACCTGCATAACCTAATCAAAACATAGGTATAACAGTCATTAATTGACCAACTAAATAATAAGAGTAGTGTAGATAGGCATAAATTCGGCTATATTTAACACCAAAAATAGCTGGAAAATAGAAATAAAAAGCTCCAAAAGAACCAAACATGGCAGCACCAGCCAACATTACGTGAAAATGTCCAATAACATAAAAGGTATCGTGAAATAAGATATCCATTCCTGTATGAGCAACGCACATACCACTAATACCACCAGAAACAAATAAAAAAATAAAAGTAAATGTAAATAATAGAGGAAGTTCTAAAGCTATGGCGCTATTTACTGTTGTTACACATCAATGCATAATTTTTGTAGCGGCCGGTACAGAAATCATAACAGTTAAAGTACTAAACAACATTCTAGTGGTGTGAGCTAAACCAACCATATACATGTGATGACCTCATACGAAAAATCCTAAAAAAGCGATAGTATACATAGAATACATTAAGCTGGCTCGAGCAGATACTCTTTTTCTTAAATAATAAGAAATCATACTGTTGGTAAAACCAAAAGTTGGAATAACAATAACATAAACCTCCGGATGACCAAAAAATCAAAACATATGCTGAAATAAAACAGTGTCACCACCTCCGGAATAATCAAAAAAAGATGTTTGTCAATGTCTATCAGATAATAACATTAAAATAGCTATAGCTAACATGGGGTTGGCGAAAATCATCATTCAACAAGCAACAATAATACTTTCAGTGAAAAAAACTCGAGCATCTCTCATTTTTCTGTTATTTAAAGTTGATAAATATCTATAAGTAACTAAAAAATTAGCACCACTGATAATCGAAGAATTCAAAACTAAAAATACACCCATAAGTCCAATATCGGTTTTACCTACGGCAGTAAATCTAGTTCTAGCAGAAAAGGGGGTAATCATAGCTCAACCAGGTAAAAGATCCTTGGCGTTACGTTCAATTGATCAGAAAACTCCGTCTTCGTGAAAATATCTTCTGAATAAAGTTTTTTGATGTCTGGCTGCCAATAACTTACATCGTCAAGCTTCTCGAGTAAATTTTAATTGTCTTCAGTTTGAATAGATACGTTGCTGCATCGAACTGGTATTAAACATTCTATAAAATTTTTGATCTAAAGAATTTAAAGATATTCATTTTTTATTAAAATATTCAGACTCGTTAGATAAAAAATCAAAAAAATTATAAAAAGCGTCAGGATGGGTAAATCTTTTTTCCTCTCATTTGTGAATAGTAAAATTATTAAATTTTATAACATTACCGATGCTTTCAACATAGTTAGAAAAATTTTTATCAAAATATTCGGTATATTTTGAAGATAAAAATCAAGGAGCATTTCTTAAGCTACCCAAAGCGTCAGCTCTACTCATAAATAAATAAGTATACATTTCTTTATATATTTTAGGAAAATAGTCACCAGATTTGAAATCATATTTGAAAACAGGATTATAAAATCTTAAATATCGAGAAACGTTAGAAGTTTCTTCATTAGAATACTTATTAACGAAAGACAAAGAAGTATTATTAAAATAATCAGATGAGTACTTATCGTTAGAAGTGGATAATAAAGAATAAGAGTAGTTAGTTTTAAGGAAAAATAAATTATAAAATCTATCGAAAATAAAATTTGTTTTATTAGAAAAAAAAATCAAAATTAATGTTTTAATAGATTCAGATAAAAGATCAGATAAGTAATAAGAAAGATTAAAAAAAAACAAATTAATAAAAATAATTTTATCACTAATTCAATCAATTAATTTAAATTTTCCTGAAAAATTAACATAACTTTTTGAAAAAAAATTAATAAAATTTATAAAAAAGGGGTTTAATTCCGAATAAGATGATTTGAAATAAGAAAAGTTTAAAGTTTTATAAAAATAGTAAAAGACGTTATCTTTCAATAAAGTGGGGATGTATCAAGAAGTTATTAATAGATAATAATCATAGAGTGATTCTCAAATTAATGAAAAATTAAAAACATTTTTAAAAATAGAAATTAGTAAAGAAGGTAAAGAATAAATTACGTAAAAAAAAATAAAAAAATATACAAAATAGGAATCATAATTTAATTTTGAGTAAAAATTGTCTTTAAACATGTAATTTATAGTTTTAAAATTAGAATAGTTGCGATCTATTAAATTAGTTTCATTTTTAACAAAGTCTACGGAAGTATCATTTATATTAAAAAAATTAGATTTATCAGAAAAAGTTTTAAATTTAAAAAAAAATAAGTTTAAATTATTATACAAAGAATTTAAATATTGGATAAAATAGAAATAATTAAAATAAATAAAAAAATTACTGTTATTTTTATAGTTATAAAAATAAGAAATTTCAAGAAATTTAATATAAAAAAAAAATTCAGAAAAGAAATTTCATAAATTAAATGATTCAAAATTTGTAAAAAAATAAAGTAAATAATTTTGATTATTG